>NZ_RQVH01000013.1:0-40489 GCF_003992185.1 Veillonella sp. CNR 79/14
GCCTTATAGACATAGTGATACACATGCTTTTTGATGTGTGTAAGTTAAGCGGCTATTATATGTTAAAACTATGGATAACTCATCAATTATCAAAATGAGAATATTTGAGCATAATTAATAGCTGAATCAATCAAAATAAAATGTCTTTATACAGTGGACTGAAAATGGAGAGAAAATTCATTTTTAAATAAATAATATACTAAAAAATGGCTTTAATAGGCGTTTTTGGAGCATATGTTTGACTTTATATATCCATCTATGGTAGAATGCCAACCATGGAGGTAATAGATGACAAATCAATTAATACAGAAAAAGCAAAAAGCAGTGCTTATGCTCACACTGTTACTAGTAGTCTTTGTTACAGTCTCAGGCTTTATGTGGAATCATGGATTCCAAACTACGAAGATAGAAACACGAACAGTAGAAGTGCCAGTAGTGGTACAATATGAACGAGTAGATACTTTACCAAAAGGTGAAGAAAAAGTTTTACAAGAAGGTACAGTAGGACTTGATGAAGTGGAAGAAGAAATTCACTATAAGCAAGGCGATGTGATAGATACAAAAGAATTACAACGTAAAACGATTACTCCAATGCAACCAAAAGTGGTTCAAGTTGGTACTCGAGAAGTAGAAGTCTCACGTTCTTATGATCGTGTGAGAGAAGTTATTACCATGGAAGCTACAGCATACTTGCCAACAGATGGTGGTGGAGATGGTATTACTGCCACAGGTATTCGTGCTCGTCATGGAGTAGTAGCTGTAGATCCTAATGTGATTCCCTTAGGAACACGAGTATATATACCTGGATATGGTGAGGCTATTGCTGCCGATACAGGTGGAGACATTGTTGGGAATCGTATTGATGTAGTGTTAGAAGACTATGGATCTGCCATGCAATTTGGACGACGCACAGTAGATGTGTATATCCTCTCTTCTTAGTCTATGTATCTATGGCGTTTTATTGTAAAAGTCCATAAGGATAGACCGCAATATATCTTATTCATAATGTCATGTTCAGATATTTCTGTATAGTGCAATAAAAGAACACGGCACATTCCTTCGCAAACGGTATTTCATAATGAATTGTCACTTGCAATGATATTCTGTCTTGTGGCAGTTTGTGGATAAATGGATAAAGAGTAGACCGCAATACACCCCCTCAGAAACGGTATTTCATAATGTTTCTTCGGAGGTATATTGCGGTCTTTTGCATGTGCATGTATGAGGATAAAGTACCACAAGACGTTCTACTCGTAACTGCGTTCCTCAGGAGGATAGTTAATGGCTATATTGCAAGTTTTTATTTGTAGTATAGCATACCGTGCTCTTCTGTATGTTTAACATTTAAAAGTAAAACGCCATAGACTACTACGTCTAATTGCGTTCGTCTCGGAGCAGCGTTATTTGGCAATTTTGGGCTATGTGTGGTTTGTTGTTAGCTGTAGTGTGATTTGTTAGAGCATGCCATAGGTTTCGATGTATGGTATAATAATAGAATATTATATTGTGGAGGAGCTTATGTTAAAACAGGTCTTGGTGGTTGAGGGAAAATCAGATATTCAACGGGTGCAACAAGCCTTAGAGGTGGAGTGTATTGCTACGGAAGGGTTTAATTTGCGTAAGCCTGTGCTCAGTCGGATTAAGGATGCCTATGAAAAGAGAGGGATCATTATTCTGACGGACCCAGATTATGCAGGTGAACGGATTCGTCGTTTTTTGACGAAGCGATTCCCTTTGGCTCAGCATGCCTTTGTACCACGTGAAGAAGCCTATGCCAATGATGATATTGGGATTGAGCAGGCAAGCCCTGAATCCATCCGTAAGGCCTTAGAAGTGCTTCACATAGAATCTATGGAATCTTCAGAGTTGTTTACGATGCAAGATTTAGTACAACATGATTTGAGTGGAGGCCCTAGCAGTGCTGCTATGAGGGCTCGTATAGGTGCTAAGCTGGGTATAGGCTATGGGAATGGGAAGCAGTTTTTGTATCGATTAAATCATTACGGTATTAGCCGTGAAGCCTTTTTGAAGGCACTTTCAGAAGAAGAAATACAGTAGGAGAATACATGATAGAATCAGTCATTGCAAGTCCAGAGGTTGTACATTATATATGTAAACGTTTTGGCATTCAAATGAGTAAAAAATTAGGGCAAAACTTTTTGATTAAGCGCACTGTGGTGGATAAGATTGTGCAGGCTGCGGAATTAGAAGTAGGCGATGCAGTGTTAGAGGTAGGTCCTGGGATTGGTACCTTAACACAAGGTTTGGCACAAAGTGGGGCTAATGTTACCTCTGTAGAGCTAGATAGACGTTTGTTAGAGGTCTTAGACACGACCTTAGAGGCATACGATAATGTACGCATCATTCATGGGGATGTTTTAAAAGTCAATATCCCAGAATTAATGGATCATAAACCGTTCAAGGTAGTAGCGAATTTACCATACTATATTACGACACCAATTATTATGTCTTTACTGGAATCTAAATTACCTATTGAACGATTAGTGGTAATGGTGCAAAAAGAAGTGGCAGAGCGTATGATTGCTAAGCCAGGTACAAAAATGTATGGCGCTTTATCGGTGGCGGTGCAGTATTATACAGACCCATATATTGTCATGGATGTGCCACCTAAAGCGTTTTTGCCGGCGCCTGAGGTGACTAGTGCCGTGATTTGTTGTCCATTGCGCAGTGAACCACCTGTGAAAGTCCATAGTGAAGCGTATTTCTTCCGTGCTGTGAAAGCAGGCTTTGCACAACGGCGTAAGACGTTCAGCAACACAATGAAGACCACTGGACTGAACAAAGAAGCCATCGAAGCTATTTTGGCAAAAGCTAATATTGATGGATCACGTCGTGGAGAGACATTTACATTAGATGAATTTGCTCTCATCGGCAATGCTTGGTATGAATTGGAGCAAAAGAATACATAAGTACAATATTAAAAAAGGATTCCACAACAGAGGTTGTAGAATCCTTTTTCGTTTAGGGTAGTATATGGGAGAATTGATTAAATCAATTTTGCCATAAATGTGATTAAGAATGCGTTAGTAAAGTCGATGAGGAAGGCACCTACTAAGGATACGACTAACCATGCTTTTGGAGATGGACCGTATTTAGAAGCCAAGGACAACATGTTTACTAAAGCATTTGGTGTAGCGCCTAAGCCGAAACCAATAGCACCAGCACCTAACATAACGGAATCGTAGTTGCGTTTGAACAACCAGTAGATTAAGTATGCAAAGATAGTAATCAACACCATTTGTGCTGCTAAAATTGCCATTAAAGGTAATGCTAGATCAACTAATTGTGCTAATTTCAAGCTGTTGATTGCCATCGTAACGAAGATACTCAAGGAAACATTAGAAACAGCATCTAGTGCAGCACTGTTGATTGTAATATGACCAGTGAAGTCAGCATAATTTCGGATACATGCACCGACGATCATTGCCCCGATGTAAGCTGGTAATGGACCAAATACGGAAGATAGAAGGGCACTCACAAGTGTACCGAGACCAAGAGAAATACCTACGAAAGCAATGACATGCATCAAGGAATGTAAGTCGAATAATTTACTTTCACTATCGGATTCATTAATATCAATACCGTCAGCTTCTAATAATTCAGGATGATCCACTGGAGTAGGGACATTGTGCATTTTGATGATGCGGTCACCTACAGGAGCACCTAATAATGTGCCAGCCACCATACCGAAGGTAGCGGCTGCTATAGCAGCGGAAGCCACGCCAGGGATACCTGTTAATTCTTCAAAGTGAGGACCGAAGGCACCTGCTGTACCAAGACCACCCATCATAGAAACGGAACCAGCCATAATACCAAAGATTGGCTCAATACCCATTGCTTTCGCAATTAAGATGCCAGCGCCATTTTGGAAGACAATCCAGATAGTACACACAATCCAGAAGAAGATAATAGCGACGCCACCTTTTTTAAGTACGTTTAGACTTGCCATAAGACCGATAGTGGTAAAGAAAGCCAACATTAAGAATGATTGTAAAGCACCATCGAAGGTAATGTTTACGATTTTATAATAGGATAAGAATGCACATAAGAATGCAAATGGTAAACCACCTACGGCTGGTGCAGGCATGCTCACACGCTGTAAGAATGGAGAATGTTTTTTGATAAATTCCCCTAAATACAATGTGACAATAGCTAATGCCACCGTTTGAATCATGGACAGTTTTAATGTCCAGATTCCATTGACTAGACTCAAGTCGATAAGACCTTTCATAGTACAACCCCCTTTGGAATAAGAAGCACATTAGATAAAACTTATGCCTTTATCATAGCATGAAATAGGGGGCTTCGTCATAGTGATTTTTGGCACTATAGTGCTTTGTATGCGCTCTTTTCATAGATTGTAAATGTAATAGAAAATAGATTAATTGTAAACAATGACAATATAAATTCTATAGAATGTAGAGAAATAAGTAGATAGTGGCTTATAGATAATAATGCATGATGTATACATGCTAGCATTATAATGCAAAAAAATCATAAAACTAATGCAAAAAAAGTATAATAATAAAAGGAAATATGATGAATAATTCTATTACTATATGTCAAATTTATGAAAAATAACTGATAAATTTAGCGAACTGTGGTACTATAATAAAGATAGATTTACATCGCTATTTTAATTTTTATGTATTAAGTAAAGTTACTGACACGTGAGGTTAATGTGAAACGAATTATTGTAGGTATACTAGGGCTAATTGTGGTCATCGGTATATATTTAGGAATACAGTATCAGCGATCTTGGGATTACAAAGCTGTAGGTGTACCAGTTTTAAATTATCATCGAATCGATACAGGTATACGTCACTCCTTGGTGGTTCCCCCAGAAGAGTTTAAGAAACAAATGCAATATCTCCATGATGAGGGATATCATACAATTACTATGGATGAGTTATATGATTACATGACAAAGGGAACGGAATTACCTGATAAACCAGTTCTCATTACATTTGATGATGGCTATATTGACAACTATAAGTATGCATTCCCTATTTTAAAAGAATACAATATGAAAGCTACCTTGTTTATGATTACTAGTGCATTTGGTGAAAGTCGCTTTGTCAATGTAGAACAGTTGAAAGAAATGCAAGCTAATGGAATCGATATCCAAAGCCATACGGTGAATCATAAAGACTTGCGAAATATGTCCCTAGACCAAGCACATGATGAATTGATTAGCTCGAAAGCGGTGTTAGAAGATCGTATGAAGCACCCTGTTCGTTACATTGCGTATCCAGGTGGGTTTTCCAATAAAGATATAGATAGGATGGCAGAAGAAAGTGGGTATCGTATGGCTTTTACAGTACAAGCAGGGAATGTAGAGCCAGGACAGAATCTATTTAATTTGCCACGACAAGCTGTATTCTTCAATGACACACCATTTCAAAACTTTTGGGTTCGCCTTCATTATCCATGGGAAAATGCTTTTATGTGGCGTATTCATGATAAATTGTTAGAATGGAATTTAAAAGGATTAGCAGATTTGGAACCGTTATTTTAGAGTCTTTCCAGATACTGAAATGACACACAACTAGCAAGAATACATAATATATAACACATATATGGATCAAATTAAAACCGCCTAGATGATACGAGATAGTATCGCCTAGGCGGTTTTTACGTTTACTATACATGGGGTGAACCAATAAGAACAACCACATCGATAGGAATACGATTTTAGTTGTATTCGCACTTATGCTTCTATTTTAGGGGTATGTAAGAAGGTAACATCTGGATTACGCTCTACAACCCAACCCATTTGCCATTCATTGGAGATAAGAACGACGAGACGACCACGGTTATCTTTTACGATCATGGCATTGTCCATACCTTTTAAGCTGTTTACATCTACTTCACCATCGATCCAACGAGCTACGCCATATGGTAAGGAGTTGTTCACAAGATCAACGCCGTATTCGTGTTTCAAGCGATATTGTAATACTTCAAATTGAAGCATACCTACAGCACCTACTACGAAAGAATCCATGGAGTAGAGGGGTTCAAAGATTTGTACAGCCCCTTCTTGCGCTAATTGAGTCATACCTTTTAAGAATTGTTTCCGTTTCATAGAATCTTTTGGTGTCACACGAGCAAAAAATTCTGGAGGGAACACAGGGAAGTCACTGAATGTCACTTTGTGATTGGATGCACATAAGCTATCACCTACACCCATAGTACCTGCATCGAAGACACCAATGATGTCCCCTGGATAGGCTTCATCAATGATAGTACGCTCTGTGGCTAAGAATTGCTGTGGTTGAGATAAGCGTAAGGTTTTACCAGATTGTTGGTGAAGTACATTCATGCCTTTTTCAAACTTACCAGAACAAATGCGCATGAATACAATGCGGTCATGATGGTTCGGATTCATGTTGGCTTGGATCTTAAAGACAAAGGCAGAGAAATCTTCAGACGTAGGTTCTACCGTTTCCTCACGGGCTACACGTGGGGCTGGCATAGGAGCTAACTCCAAGAATTTTTCAAGGAATGGTTTAACCCCAAAGTTTGTCATCGCAGAACCGAAGAACATAGGTGTTAATTCACCAGCTTTTACTTTGTCTAAATCAAAAGCATCACCAGCCACGTCGAGAAGTTCAATGTCATCGATTAAGGATTGATGCACCTCTTCCCCTAATAGCTCACGGAATGCTGGGTCGTGCACATCGCCTTTGGTGGAAGCTAGCTTTTTTTGACCATGGGATTCGTCTTTTTCAAATAATTCTACAGTATTCGTTTCCCGGTCATATACCCCTTGATACTCGCCGTTGATGCCCACAGGCCAGTTCATAGGAACCGCACGAATGCCAAGAGAGTTTTCAATTTCTTCCATCAAGTCAAATGGATTGCGTCCGAAATGGTCAATCTTGTTGACGAAGGTAAAAATAGGAATGCCACGTTCTTTACAAACGGCGAATAGTTTTTTCGTCTGCGCTTCCACACCTTTTGCCACGTCGATCAACATGACAGCGCTATCTGCTGCCATTAAGGTGCGGTAGGTATCTTCAGAGAAGTCTTGGTGACCAGGCGTATCTAGGATGTTCACACGATGACCATCGTAATCGAATTGCAATACAGAACTCGTCACAGAGATACCACGTTGCTTTTCAATTTCCATCCAGTCAGATACGGCATATTTTTGTGTTTTTCTAGATTTAACAGACCCTGCCAAGTGGATAGCACCACCGTATAGCAAAAGCTTTTCCGTCAATGTTGTTTTACCCGCATCTGGGTGAGAAATGATGGCGAACGTACGGCGCCGAGTTACTTCTTCTAAAAATGTCATAATTCACCTCTATAAATACATGTGTATGTTATATACTTTCATATCTTTAAAATTATATACTATTTGAACCCTCCCTGTATAGGATATGATACTGAAAGTTGAAAAACGGCAGATATGGTTATGAATAAGATAAGTCATAGGTTTATAAAATTCCGTGCAAAAGTAGCACTGATAGGAAATTTTAGAGGAGTATGAAAGATAGCGAGAGAAGTATGAGGTTAGAAAGTATTGTGGTTTAAAATGAGAGCTCCTACATTATCAGTATTATATGATCTGAGTAATGGGGGAGTAAAATTTTTCTAAATGGAAGTTAAGAAATGGAGGTCTGTTTAATTATTTAGCTCATTCGTAGTATAATGAAAGTTAATGTAGAGAAGATTTATTATAAAATAATGTAATACATAAATAGTAGCTAGTAATGGATAGGAAAAGGGAGCATATGCGTTTATTTATTGCGGAAAAACCTAGTGTAGGGCGTGAATTGAGCCAAGTGTTACCGAACCCACAGAGTGCTAAACGTCATGATGGGTATATCGTACAAGGTGACGATGTGATTACTTGGGCCTTTGGTCATATGCTAGAACAAGTAGAGCCAGGTGAGTATGATGAGAAATATAAATTTTGGAGATTTGAATCTTTGCCAATTTTGCCCACCTCTTGGAAATTAAAAGTTAAATCATCTAGTGCTAAGCAGTTTAAGGTTATTAGTGGTTTAATCAAAAAAGCGACGACCATCGTAAATGCAGGTGACCCGGATAGAGAGGGGCAATTGTTGATAGACGAAATGCTCGATTATTTGGGGAACACCAAACCAGTAGAGCGTATTCTACTGAATGCGTTAGACGAAAAATCTATGCGTTACGCTTTAGAGCATATGCAGGATAATAAGAAATACCAACCTTTAAAAGATTCTGCCTTAGCACGATCCCGTGCGGATTGGTTGATGGGAATGAATTTATCTCGGGCCTATACGTTAGAGCAACAGCATTTAGGAAACAAAGTGACCTTTCCGATTGGTCGTGTGAAAACACCAACTTTGGCACTGGTGGTACGGAGAGAACGTGAGCTACAAAACTTTGTGCCTGTAGAATATTACGTGTTGCAAGTACAATATGGTCATGAAAAGGGAGATTTTTGGGCCACTTGGAAACCGAAAGATACGCAGCAAGGATTGGACCCTGATGGGCATATGCTGGATCAGACTATTCTTAATGACTTGCGTGACCGTTTGATGCAATCACCAGAAGGTACAGTTTCTTTAGTGGAAAAGAAAAAGAAAAAGGAAGGACAACGGCTGCCTTTTTCCTTATCATCACTACAAATTGTGGCTGGTAAGCTATATAACTATACGCCACAGGAAGTATTGGACTTCGCACAGAAACTATATGAGAAGAAATATGCATCGTATCCCCGTTCAGACTGTGAATATTTGCCAGTGAACCAACTTTCAGATGGAAAAGCAATCCTTTCGAATTTGGTCAATATGGGACATAAGGAATTAGCTGCATGGGCAAAGGATAGTAATCCTACTATTAAAAGCAGGGCCTGGAATGATAGTAAGGTTACGGCCCATCATGCCATTATTCCGACCACTGTACGTTGCCCACTGCATACCTTATCTAAAGGGGAGCAAAATATTTACTTTCTCATTGCGCAAGCCTATATTGCACAATTTTACCCAGAGCATGTATATGAGCATACTCGTATCGAAGTGACGCACCAAGAGGAACTGTTTACCACAACGGGACGTGTCGTTATCGATTTGGGATGGAAAGCATTATATAAAAAGGTAAAATCCACGGAAGAATCGGAAGAAAATCAAGAGGATGAAGAAAAGTCCTTGCCCCCTGTACGTAAAGGGGATGCTGTAACAGCGAAGGATAGCAAGGTGGACCAACGGAAAACAAAGCCGCCAAGCCGTTTTACTTCTGCAACCTTGGTGCAGGCAATGAAGGAAATTCACAAATATGTAAAAGATGAAGAGTTAAAGAAACAATTAAAAGATGTGTCAGGTATTGGCACAGAAGCCACGCGAGCTACGATTATTGAAGATTTAATCCACAATAAGAAAAACCCTTTCCTTAAAGAAGAAGGAAAAAAGAAAACTTTAATTCCTACAGAGTCTGCCTATACCTTGGTAGATGCACTGCCAGATTCCTTGCTGTACCCTGATGCGACGGCACAGTGGGAAGAACGCTTAGCAAAAATGAGCGAAGGAACTGAACGGATTGATGTGTTTTTAGAAGACCAAACAAAATTCGTTGTACAACTGATTGAGGATGTAAAACAACGGGTAGGAAATACAGCTAAGACAGCTATGCCTAAGTCGTTGACAGGTGGCAAGAGAACGGGATCGAACCGGACCCCTTCCATAGCGCAACAAACAGGACGATCTTGTCCAAAGTGTAAAACAGGGGAGTTGCTCCTACGGAAAGGAAAGTTTGGAGAGTTTTATGGATGTTCTGGGTTCCCAACATGCAAATACACGGAAAATGTATTATCACCAAAGGAAAATGTATCAGGAGCTAGGGAATCAAGAGTTACCGAGGGAAACACATCATCAACGGCTAAAGTGTCGATGCCACAAGGACCTAGGGAAGAGATAATGCCTCCGATATCATTGTTGGATGGAAAAATATTGGATGATACTCATAAGGAATACATATGCCCACGATGTAAAAAGGGATACCTTATACAGTATGAATCACAACCTGAACCAGTTTGGAAATGTAGCGAAGGTCAAGCTTGTAGAACTACTTGTGCCGATGTAGAGGGGAAGCCTGCTATTTATGCGAATCGGAAGTAAGCACAGGTATTCGGCATAGTGGGGGTGTCAATAACAGGGGAGCCTTTTTGCTGATTAGAATATAAAAATAGAGGAAAGTTGATGCTTTTGGTTCAACTTTCCTCTATTTTATATGTGGGCTATTTTGTTACCGTCCCTTGTATTGGGGCTGTTTGGTTATAGCCTTTTTTGTAATATACTGTTAAGCAACGGACACCTCTCTTAGAAGAACCGTCTGCCGGTACTAGAAACTTATCGTTTACCTCGACCACGATTGCTAGAGCCACTAGATTTTGTACGGCGTACCCGTGTGTTGGCCCCTTTATGACCACGAGCTTTGTGAGCTTTTGCTTTCGTCGCTTGGTAGGTACTTTTAATTTTAGGTTTCTTGCTAGCAGTTTCCTTCTTAGGCGCTAAGCCAGAACCTTTTGTTTTCACCTGTCCATCCTTGGTGTATTTTGTCAAAGTAGCTTGGATGGATCGTTCGATGCGGCGTACCCAAATTTCTTCAGCTGGCGTAGCAAAGGTTACGGCAATACCAGTGGAGCCAGCACGACCAGTACGGCCGATGCGATGGATGTAATAATCCATGTCGTGCGGTACATCAAAGTTGTATACGTGGCTAACACCTTCAATATCGATACCACGAGCGGCAATGTCGGTAGCTACTAAAATAGGGGGATTGCCTTTAGCAAATTCTTTCAAGACTTGCGTACGACGGCCCTGTGTCATATCTCCATGAATTTCACCAAGCTCTACACCTTTGCGAGCTAAATCGTAGGAGAGTTTAATGGCTCCCTCTTTGGTGTTACAGAATACGATAGCTAGATATGGATTGTCTGCCTCCAGCATCGCCACAAGACGGTTTACTTTGTCTTGCTCTTCCATCATGTATACTTTTTGTTCAATCGTATCGAGGGTAATATTTTCCCCTTGGACAGTGACGGACGTCGGTTTTTGCATATAGGCTTTTGCCAAATTACGAATCTTGTCAGGGATGGTGGCAGAGAACATTAATAGTTGACGTTTACCGTTAGTGCCACTAATAAGCTTTTCTATATCTGGTAAGAATCCCATATGAAGCATTTGGTCCGCTTCGTCCAACACAACACGGCGGATGGAGTTCAAGTGTAACGTACCACGATTGACGTGATCCAGCAAACGGCCAGGTGTACCGATGATGACATGAGGACGGCGACCTAGCTTTTGCAATTGGCCTTCGATCGTTCTGCCTCCAATCAGGGGTAATACGTCTACTCCTAAGATAGCGCCTAAGTGACGTGCTTCCTCTGCAATTTGTTGGATTAACTCACGTGTAGGGGCGATGATAAGGGCTTGCTCCTGTTGCACATCTACGTGGATGCGTTGCAATAGTGGTAACAAGAATGCCAGCGTTTTGCCTGTCCCTGTTTGGGCTTTGGCGATTACATCTTGTCCTTTGAAGATGAGGGGAATCGATTTTTCTTGGATCGGCGTTGGTTCTTTCACGCCCACCTTTTGTAATGCTTGTATCAGTTCAGGCACGATGCCTAAGGATTGAAATGATTTCATAATGTATCTCCGTTTCTAAATGACTTAATAGTATTATTATATCATATTTCTAGCTAGGTGGACCTGTGAAAGTTCTTTCACATAGTGATGTAATGCCATGGAATAGATGGTTTAGTTGTGAAGGAAAGGGTATTAGCTCCAAATAGGTATTCTTTATAAGTATTTATAGAATCATTTTTAGTTATAGATAATGAGAAATATATACCTTACATATCATTATTAATTAAAAAGAAAAAATTGAGAATAATAAAAAGGCATGATTAATATACTCTTGATAAATAGATTGTTTGCACAAAATACACTTGATAAAAATAGATTTATAATTTCACAAAACGATAAAAATAAAACGAGATTCATTATTGATAATATTTTATAATGTGCTATAATATAAGTATTACTCATATAATTATATATGATAGGTTTGGTTGTTATGTTTTGTATGTAGGAGGTGTACTATGGTTAAGAAATTATCCGAGATGAAGCCCGGTGAAGTTGGTACTGTTGTAGCTATCAATGGATTTGGCAACATTAAGCATCGCTTGGTGGACATGGGTGTTGTACCAGGAACGGCTGTGCGCGTTATGAAGTATGCGCCATTAGCAGACCCAGTGGAAATCAAAGTGAAAAACTTCGAATTATCACTACGCGTAAGTGAAGCACAAATGATCGATATTGAAGTCTAATAAGGAGAATTGCTAAGATGGCAGACAACACACATACCAAGATTCAGGTTGCTTTAGCGGGTAACCCTAACTGTGGTAAAACAAGTATTTTTAACAATATGACGGGATCCCGTCAACACGTAGGTAACTACGCAGGTGTTACAGTAGAGAAAAAAGTTGGGGAAGCGAAAATTGATGGTCATGACATTGAAATCATCGACTTACCAGGTACGTACTCCTTAACAGCACGTTCTCTCGATGAATTGGCAGCACGTAACGTTATCATCAATGAAAATCCAGAATTGATTGCCAATGTAGTGGATGCGTCCAATCTAGAGCGTAACCTATACTTAACAGCGCAATTAATTGAATTAGAACAACCATTGCTACTTGTTTTAAACATGGTAGACGTGGCAAAAGAAATGGGTTTACAGTTCAATAATAAAAAATTAGAAGAATTAACAGGTTCCACAGTAGTAGAAACTATCGGCCGTGTTAATAAAGGTACAGAAGACGCCCTACGTGGCATTGTGAAAGTATCTAAAGAACGCAAAATCCCTAATGTTCGCGTTAACTATGGCGAAGTATTAGAGCCAGCTATCGCAGAATTAGAAGCAGAAGTAGCGAAACTTGACACTGGTCGTTATCCACATCGCTGGGTAGCTATCAAATTGTTAGAACAAGATACAGATATCTTAGAAAAAGTACAAGAGTTAGACAAATCTGGTGCGGTGGTAAGCAAAGCAGAAGCATTGCGCGCAGAATTAAACAAATCTGTTGACATGGATATTGTGTTCCCAGAATATCGTCACCGTTTTGCAGTAGACGTATTCAATAACGTACTAGAAGTAGTGCCTAAACATAAAGATACTAAATCTGACAACATCGACAAAATCTTAACGAACCGTTGGTTGGGGCTTCCAATCTTTTTGCTCATTATGTGGGTAATGTTCTACTTAGTTATTACTTTAGCAGAAACGCCTCAACATTGGATTGAAGATGGCTTCAAGATGTTAACTGATTATCTTGGAGCAAATATAGAAGATGAATTGTTAAAATCATTGATTAATGACGGTATCATCGGTGGTGTAGGGGCTGTTATTAGCTTTATCCCTAATATCGTTCTATTATTCGTATGTATTTCCTTCTTAGAAGATACTGGGTACATGGCTCGTGCGGCGTTCGTAATCGACCGCGTGATGCGTGGCGTAGGGTTACATGGTAAATCTTTTATCCCTATGTTATTGGGCTTTGGTTGTAACGTACCATCCATCATGGGTGCTCGTATCCTTGATAACCCAAGAGACCGTATGATTACGATTTTAGTATCTCCATTCATGAGTTGTAGTGCTCGTTTGCCAGTATATACATTATTAGCAGCAGCATTTTTCCCTCCACAATATGCACCAACGATCTTATTGGGTATCTATGCATTGGGTATCATAGTAGCCGTTGTAACTGCAAAAGTACTACGTACATATGTATTTAAAGGTGAAGCAGAACCATTCGTAATGGAAATGCCTCCATACCATATGCCAACACTTCGTTCCGTAGGCATTCATATGTGGGAACGTTCCGTAATGTACCTTAAAAAAGCAGGTACATTCATCTTGGCAGCATCCGTATTGATTTGGTTCTTAACATCCTTCCCACAAGATGTAGAATACTCTCAAGACTATGATGCAGCGAAAGCAGAAGTAACAGCTATGCATGAGCAAAAAGCTGATTCTATTCTTGATGAAGCACAATTAGCAAATGACGAAGACAAAGATAAAGTCTCTGCTATTTATGATCAAATGCTTGCCTTAGATGAAGAGCATAAAGATGATCCAAAAGATGAGGAAGAAGCGACAGCAGAAGAAACTACACAAGATGGAGCAGAAGCTACTGATGAAAAAGAAGAAGTAGAAGAACCTGCCTACTTCGAAGAATTAAAAGCTGACGAATTATACCCTGTAGCGTGGAACTTGTATGTAAACCATAAAGCAGAAGAAGATGAAATTAAAGAATTAGATCTTCAACAAGGTAAAGAAAAAATTGAACAATCTTATGCGGCACAAATTGGTCATTTCATTGAACCGGTAACGGAACCACTTGGATTTAACTGGCGTGTTAATATCGCAGTAGTTGCGGCAGTAGCAGCAAAAGAAGTAATGATTAGTACATTAGGTACGATCTATGCGATCGAGGCTAGTGAAGACGATTCTACATCATTACAAGAATTTCTAACTAATGACCCAGACTTCACACCATCTATCGGCTTAGGCTTGATGGTATTCGCCTTATTATACTTACCATGTTTAGCAACTATGGCTGTATTAAAACGTGAAACTGACTCTTGGAAATGGTTTGGTGCTGTGTTTGCCTATACTAGTACATTGGCTTGGGTGGGCGCGTATATTGCAGTTCACTTAGGACGTGCTTTAGGATTAGGCTAATCAATAATGATAGTTGGATATGAAATATAGTTTTATTGAGAAATACTTTATTTCAAATAACCTTGTAACTAAGCTGTTTATTGTTGATGAAAAAATATTTTCAATTGCTGCTTGAAAATGAGAAAGGAATGGTGTATACTATGAGTAGTGGTATTATTGTTTATGCAATTGGTCTAGTAGCAGTTATCTATGTAGCATACAGAGTATATAAAAGTGCAACACATGACGGTGGCGGATGCGGCTGTGGTGGCTCTAAAGACTCTGGATCTGGTTGTGGTGGTTGTGGTTGCGGTGGCGGCCACGAAGCTGAAGAACATAAATAACTATATACCATGAGTTTGGTAAGAGGGGACTCGGTAACACGGGGCCCTCTTATCTTTACAATTTTTAATTGTATTATATTATCATGTATTAATGTGACGGAGATCACAGAAAGGAACTAACAATGTTCAACGTAAAAAAAGAAACTTTAAGAGACGCTAATGTATTCGCAGCTGGTTTAGCTTTAGGCACAGTAGGTTTGAAAGTATTAACTTCTAAAGATGCGCGCAAAGTATACGCTAATGTAGTTGCAGCTGGCCTTCGTGCAAAAGACAGCATCTTAAAAACAACTGAAAAATTACAAGCTTCCACAGACAGCATCTTGGCTGAAGCACAAGAAATCAACGAAACTCGTGACGAAGAAGTGTTAACAGAAGGAAAATAATCCATGATGCAATTTAAAATGTTGCAACGCTTGTCCCGTCGTCTTCATGTACGCATTGAGGGACGTAAGTTTAATGACGCACAGGCTCAATATATCGAAGATACATTGATGGCCTGTGAAGCCATTACCAAAGCGAACTTCTATACGCGTTCTGGTGATATCATCATCCAACATACTGGTGATGAAAGTGCTGTGAAAGCTGCTTTATTCGGATTGCAAGATTTGGATTTAGCCAATGCACCAGCATTGCATGAACTTTCACCTCGCCTTGTAAACAAGCGTTACAAAGAAGAAATGATCGATAAAACATTGCTTTATATCGGTAAAAAAATCGTCTTACCAGCCCCTATTGCAGCAGCATGGTCTTGGTTCGATGGTATCAAGTTCATCGGTACAGCTATTAAAACATTGTGGAAACGCAAATTGACCGTAGAAGTATTAGATGGCGTAGCTATCGGTGCGGCATTGTTGCAAAAAGATTACTCTACAGCGGGCGCTGTGATGTACTTATTAGGCATCGGCGAAATCTTGGAAGAATGGACGTTACGTAAATCCGTGCTTAACCTTGCTGAAAGCATGTCCTTGAACGTAGACAAAGTTTGGGTTCTTGTAGACGGCGTAGAAGTAAGCAAACCAATTGGTGAAGTACAAGTGGGTGACGTAGTTGTAGTTCGTCAAGGTGAAGTGGTGCCATTGGACGGCCAAGTTGTGGATGGCGTAGTTCTTGTGAATGAAAGCTCCATGACTGGGGAACCTGAACCAGTTCGTCGTGATGCCGGTACATCTGTGTATGCAGGTACCGTCGTAGAAGAAGGTCAATGTTCCTTCGAAGTACGTACTACAAGCAAACATACTCGTTTCGAGCAAATCGTAAACTTGATCGAAGAATCTGAACAAATGAAATCCGGTATGGAACAAAAAGCATATCGCATGGCAGATAAATTAGTACCGGTGAGTTTCTTAGGTGCTTTCGCAACCTTTGCCTTAACTCGCAACTTGATGAAAGCCTTATCTTTTGTTATGGTAGACTTCTCCTGCGCATTGAAATTGTCCATTCCGTTGGCAGTATTATCCGCTATGCAAGAAGCATCCAATCGTGGTATCACTGTAAAAGGTGGTAAATTCATGGAACGCATTGCAGAAGCAGATATGATCGTTTTCGATAAAACAGGTACCTTAACTAAAGCAGAACCTGTATTCCAAGAAATCATTCCTTTCAATGGTAATGATGCAGATGACATGTTGACATTAGCAGCTTGCTTGGAAGAGCATTTCCCTCATTCCATGGCGAAAGCAGTAGTGACAGCGGCGCAAGATCATCATTTACCACATAAAGAAATGCACTCCAAAGTAGAATATGTTGTGGCACATGGCATTGCATCCAAAGTGGGTAACCGCAAAGTGCGTATCGGTAGCCATCACTTCATTTTTGAAGATGAAAAAACAACAATTCCAGCTGGAGAAGAAGCTAAATTTGAAAATCTTCCAGAAGGTTGTTCCTATCTATACTTAGCGATTTCTAACGTCCTATCTGCGGTTATTTGTATTAAAGACCCAGTGCGTGAAGAAGCGAAAACTGTTATCCGCGAACTTCATGAGTTAGGTGTGAAGAAAATCGTTATGATGACTGGCGATAGCCGTAAAAATGCAGAACGCGTTGCAGCGGAAATTGGTATTGACGAAGTTCACGCAGAAGTTATGCCAACTGACAAAGCTGATTACGTGCGTAAAGCAAAAGAAGAAGGCTACACAGTGATGATGGTAGGGGACGGCATCAACGACTCCTTGGCGTTATCTGAAGCGCATGTAGGCATTGGTATGAATGAAGGTGCACCAATTGCACAAAAAATTGCCAATGTCACAGTATCCAGTGATAACCTAACTGCTATTGTTGACTTACGTCGTATCTCCATGAAATTAATGGATCGTATTAAAATTAACTATAACTCCATCGTAGGCGTGAATGGTGGCCTTGTAGGGTTGGGTGTATTAGGTGTAATGCCTCCAAGTTCCACTGCATGGATTCACAACTTGTTCACACTAGGTGTGGGTATGTATAGCATGACTCCATTATTGGAAAAACCTAAAACAACAAACGATGACTGCATCGAAGTAGAAGCAGTTGTAGCATAACATATTTATAAAGGCTCTCGTCTTTGACGAGAGCCTAAAATATGGTATACTATAGTTGTAACAACAAGAAGAACCCGATGTGTGTTTGGCGTTAGGTTCATCTTAGAATCAAGCAAAATATGATGACCCTAACGTGTGCAGCGCTAGGGTCGTTATATTACAAACTACTAATTATTTTAGTAACTGTAATACGGCAACTACTAAGGTAAGAAAAGCAATGATTAATTGGATCTTTTCATAATTACGCATAGTATCACCACCTTTCGGTGATAAACCTAACTCACATCGAGTTCTTATAATCAGTATATCATAATTAGCATCCGTAAGGGTGCTTTTTTGTTTGTAAAATTGAAATGCCTATGTATTTATAAGATGGCCGATGTTTGTTATACTATAGGAAGAGATAATTTGTTGTAGAAAGGAAATTATATGTCAACCATACAAGATGTAGTGCAACGCACGATGTATATGAGTATATTTTTTATATTGATTCCTCTAGGGGCCTATACGATTCATACGGGGATGAGCGCCATGGTGGCAGGGGTGAGCTATGCAGTGCTGTCTCTATTCATTCCTATTTTTTACTTGCGTTCTAGTGAAAGTGGCTTTGGTCCTAAGGCTCGCAGAATACCGATTTGTGTATACGTACTAGCTTGGGCATTGGTACAAGGTGGTACCTTCTTGGTGTTTAACAATTTAGATTTATCTTGGTTATGGAATCTATCTACTATCGGTCGTGATGTGGTGTTTGCCATCATCATGTATTGCCAAGTGACCTTGTCCTTAGTATTGGCATTAGCAGGTGGAAAGAATACAGAGGTGTAATATGAGAAGTTATATAAAATTTTACAGTTGGTCCATGCTCTGGATTATTCCGCTAAGCTTAGTATTTAGCTTAGGGCAGTTCGACACATCTAGCATTATTATGTTTGTCATTGCCTCCTTGGGGATTCCTTTGGGTCTGAAAGCGGTGCCAAGACTGGCAGGACAATTTGACTTTCACTTAGGGAAAGGGCATTATACATATTCTTGGCTTTGGTGGAATCTATTCTTTTTCTTTGGCAATGGTGTGTTGCCGTTTACCTTACCAAAAGAGCCAATCTATTTGTTGCTAGTTTGGGTATTGACCATGTTAGTTGTGGTGGCACTCATGATCGGTACGGCGAAACTATTAGATTGTTGGATGGCACGTAAAGAACGTCATTACTTTATCGATACAGTATTGAATATTTCTACCTATGCGTTGCCATTGCCGATGCTATTTTTAGGGGATGTGATGTACCTCAATCTAGAGGATCCTATCATCCAAGCCTCTTTAGATGCACAGGGCTTTGCGGGATTAATCGCAAGCCTATACATCGGTGTCGTGCTCATGATGCTTACCACTATCGGTAGTATGGTATTATATTTATATCCACGGCGCACAGCATTGTGGCCTCGTGTTACTGCTATCGTAGTCATGGCAGTATGGTGGGTGGCAACCAATGCACATATCCTATTCGGTGGATATATTCCAGATATTGTGAAAGTCTGGGCAGGGAAAGCATTGCCAGCTTTCACAGGTAGCCCATTAGTATATATTACACCGTCCATATTTGAAATCTGCGCCATTGCTTTAAGTGTGGCAATTGGATTGGGAATAGAAAAATTATGGCTAAGCAAGAAAGCTTAGAGTGCGTGAAGGGCACAAAACTTAGAAAATAGTATATAATAATATTTAGATATAGAGTGAGAAACAGGATAGGTTATAAACTTATCCTGTTTTTTGTGAATAAAAATAATTTTCTGAAAAACCTAGGGAAGAGCGTCATTTTTTCCTTTTTCAGCATATCTTATGGTATACTAAGAGGGTATAGTTATAGGTCAGTGAAAGGGCTGGAGTATGAAAGAAGATGTACGAATTTTAATCATTAAAATGAGTTCTCTAGGCGATATTATTCATGCCTTACCAACGCTGTATGCGTTGCGTCAACAATATCCGAAGGCGCATATTGCATGGGCCGTTCATGAACAGTTTAAGGATGTTATCCCTCTCAAACCTTGGGTGGATGAAATTATCATCATAGATAAGAAACAATTAAAGCGACTTTCCTATTGGAAACAATTATGGAAGTTACTACATGAAAAAAACTTTGATATTTCCTTAGATTTACAATCTATTGCGAAAAGTGCCATTGTGGCTGGTCTTAGTGGTGCGAAGAAACGCTATGCTTATTGGGAACTTCGTGAGGGGAGTTGGCTTGTGAATACAGCGCTAGTAGGTGACCATAAAATGGATCACGTTATCGAGCGCTATTTAGATACGGCTCGTGCCTTGGGCTGTGATGTAGATGACATCGCATTCCCATTGCCGACTTTCACAGAGGCAGAAACTGCGGTGACACAGAAGTTAAATGCTAGAGGGGCTTTCATTGAAAATCCTTATATTGTCATGGCTCCAGGGGCGCGTTGGGCAGTGAAAGAGTGGCCTATTTCTCATTTTGTGGAGCTTGGGAAGCGATTGGTGGCAGCAGGTGAGACGGTGGTGCTCATTGGTGCTAAAGAGGATGTGGACAAAGGTCGTGCCATTGTGGACGGCGTCGGCAGTAACAATGTGGTAAATCTCATTGGTGATACGAACTTGAAAGAACTCATTGAGGTCATTCGTCACAGTGCTTTGTACATCAGTGCCGATACGGGGCCTTTGCATATTGCTAATGCTTTAAAAGTACCATTGATTGCTTTGTTTGGGACTACTTGCCCAGAACGGACAGGTCCTTATGGAGGCGATCATATTCATATTATTGTTTCACCTACATCACGGGCGACCTTAGAGAGACCATTGGTGGAAGATTTGGAATGTATGGCACAGATTACGGTGGACACTGTATTTGATACAGTGAAAGAAATGAGGAATTTATGATAGAGTTAGATGGAAAGCGGATAGTGGTAACCTTCTTGATGCATTTAGGCGATGTGGTGCTGACCACACCGTTTATCCATGCTCTTAGAAAGTTGGCGCCTCACAGCCATATTACCTATGTGATTGATAAAAAGTTGGCAGATGTATATCGTCATAATCCTTATATTGATGCTCTAGTAGAAGTGGATAAAAAGGGCGTCCATAATAGCATTGGCGGGCTGAATCAAATTGCCAAAGAGATTCGCAGTCAAGGGGCTGTGGATGTTGTGATCAACTTGCATCCTAATGAACGGACGTCCTATTTAGCTTGGAAATTGAAAGCTAAGGTAACCACTGGGATGAGTCACTTTTTGTTTCGTCCGTTTATGACGAAGGTAACGCGATTGAACCGTAAAACGGTGCATGCTGCCCAGATGTATATGAATGTGCTAGAGCAGTTAGGATATGCGATAGAACATGAAGGGCTAGAAATCTTTACTAGTCCTGAGTGGGATGAAAAGGTGCAAGCATTTTATGCCTCTCACGGAGTGACGGAAACGGATTGCCTCATTGGGTTCAATATTGGTAGTGCTGTACCAGAAAAGCGTTGGCCCAAGGAACGATTTGCTCATATTGCAGACACCTTAGCAAAAGAAGGATATAAAATAGTATTCTTTGGTGGACCTATGGATGAAGAGATGGTACAGGATGTACTAGATACGATGACGGAACCTGCCATTAAGGGAACGGGGCAATTTAGCATTGGAGAATTGGCCTCAGCCATGAAACGATGTGATTGTTTGATCACAAATGACTCAGGTCCTATGCATGTAGGAGTGAGCCAAGGAGTACCGATTGTAGCGCTCTATGGACCATCGAATCCAGCCTTGTATGGGCCTTTCACAGAGAAGGCTGTAGTCTTAGAATCTATGGAAGATTACGATGTGAATAAAAACATGAAACAGGTTTTAAAAGAGGGCAACTACAAAGGTTTGTCTGTTATTTCTGAGGAATCTGTATTAGCAGGCATACGGACGATGTTAGAGAGAAAGGGTATGAAGTAAGGATGCACTATATTGTATTTGACTTGGAATGGAACCAGCCCTATACATTAGAACCGAATATGATACGGCGCTCAGGATTTCCATTCATTGGTGAAATTATACAAATAGGTGCTGTAAAACTAGATGAAAGTCTGCAAATTGTAGACCAATTTGAAGTATTTATTACTCCTAAATTTCTACCTATTATGCATCATTCGGTGGAGAAGTTGACCCATATTACTATGGATAAATTGCGTAAAGAAGGGGTATCTTTCCGACGTGGGTGCGAAAAGTTTTTACGTTTTGTTGGTCCCGATGGTATATTGGTGTCTTGGGGGCCCGATGATATCAACATGCTGATGGATAATGCATTTTGCCATAAGGTTCATGTACATCAAGAAGTACCTTGGTTTGATGCGCAATCTTTATATGCAAAAACGATGCACGATTGTAGTCAACAATATGCATTGCAAAAAGCGATGGATGAGATGCAAGTGCAAGCGCCGAATTTACAAGCCCATAATGGTCTGCATGATGCCATTTGTACAGCCATGGTATGCCAACGATTTCCATTTTTAGAAGCCTTACAAAAGAAGCGAGATAAACAAGGAAAACAACGGTGTTTTTATGGGCTTTCACGGCATGAACATAAAATATTTGAGTCTATTGTGACCATGCCACGTATATTCCGGCAAAGCAATCGGGCGAAAACTGCGTGCCCTGTTTGTAAGGAGCCTTTGCAGTTAGACCCTATCGTGGGAGTGGTAAAACATCGCTTTTTATCGATGGGATCTTGCAAGGAACATGGCACCTTTGGGGTTCACTGGTATGTAGGAAAATCTATTAGCAAGCATTTAGGAAAACGCTATTATGTTTCCAAAATGGTCACCAATGCACCCAAAGGATTGCGTGAATTATATGCGCGTAAAAAATAAATATTAAAATTTGAAAAGAAAGGAGCTAAGTATGGAACGTAGAAATGCTTGGCATGAATATACAGAAGAACAATTACAAGAGATTGATACTTTAACCATGAAGTATCGCCATTTTCTAGATCATGGTAAAACAGAGCGTGAATGTGTAGACCAAATTGTGGAGGCTGCAGAAGCAGCGGGATATCGCAATATGAACAGTGTTATCAAAGAAGGTGCTACGCTGAAAGCAGGAGATAAGGTCTATTATGTGCACATGAAAAAAGCGGTAGCTATGGTGAACATAGGTACAGAGCCGATTGAACAAGGGATGAATATCTTAGGTGCTCATATTGATTCTCCTCGGTTAGATGTGAAGCAAAATCCATTCTATGTGGATAGTGATTTAGCACTATTAGATACACATTATTATGGGGGTATCAAAAAATACCAATGGGTAACAATGCCGCTAGCTATCCATGGGGTAGTGGTAAAACGCGATGGTGCCGTCATCAATCTTGCCATCGGTGAAAATCCAACAGACCCAGTATTTTGCGTAACAGACTTATTGCCACATTTGGGACAGGAACAAATGGAGAAAAAGGCTGCCAAAGTGGTAGAAGGAGAACAATTGGATCTTCTTATTGGTAGCCGCCCTGTGAAAGGGGAATTAAAAGATGGCGTGAAAGCCTATGTATTGCAAGTACTACAAGAACAATATGACTTTGAAGAAGAAGATTTCTTATCCGCAGAACTTGAAATTGTACCAGCTGGTGCAGCTAGAGAGTTAGGGTTCGACCGTTCTATGATCATCGGCTATGGACAAGATGACCGAGTATGTGCTTATACATCCTTAGTAGCGATGTTAGAAACTGAGAATGTGAGCCGAACTACCTGTACTTTATTGGTAGATAAAGAAGAGATTGGTTCTGTTGGTGCAACAGGTATGCAATCTCGTTTCTTTGAGAACTTCATGGCAGAAGTATTGGAAGCCATGGGTCATACCTCACCATTAGCAGTACGACGAACTTTATCTAATAGCCATATGTTATCTTCCGATGTAAGTGCTGGTTTTGATCCACTCTATGCGGGTGCCTTTGAAAAGAAAAATGCTGCCTTCTTAGGTCGTGGCGTGGTATTTAATAAATTTACCGGTTCTCGTGGTAAAAGTGGCTCCAATGATGCTAATGCAGAATACATGGCTCGTATTCGCCATTTGATGGATCAAGATAATATTTCCTACCAAACAGCTGAATTAGGCCGTGTAGATCTTGGCGGTGGCGGTACGATTGCCTACATCATGGCATTATATGGTATGAATGTGATCGACTGTGGTGTGGCTGTTCTCAGTATGCACTCTCCTTGGGAGGTGACGAGCAAAGCCGATATTTACGAAGCAAAACGTTGTTATTTAGCGTTCTTAGCGGCGAAAGGGGAATAATCCTATGACAACACATGGTGAAATGGAACGTGTGAAAGTAGATATTTTTAGTATGACTAAAGATGAAGCAGCGCAATTCATTGAGGATAAGGCATACTTTATGATGACTTTGCGTAAATTGATGTATGAATATTGCCCTATCGTAAAAGTAGAGCGATTTGATCCTGCGGAAGGTGAAAGTATTTCGGGGTACTTGACGGAAGATCTAGAACAAGCACAAACTCCAGTCTTATCTGTGGTGTTAGATCCCTTTGAAGTGTCTGCTATGAAAGTGGCAGAAGAACGAGGTAAATTAAAAGAGTATGTCTTTGCGGCTAGCGAAATGACAGAAGTTTTATTACAGGTATTAAAAGAAAAATTTTCTAATGGTGAAATATAGTAATTGGAGGGACAGAGAAATGTTATATATTGAATATCCAAAATGTACGACTTGCAAACGAGCAAAAAAATATTTAGATGATCATGGTATTCATTATACCCATCGTGATATTAAAGAAGAAAACCCAACAGCGGAAGAATTAGGTGTATGGTATCCAAAAAGCAAGAAAGCAGATATTAAAGCCTTCTTTAATACATCTGGTCAAATTTATCGTGGAGAAGGTATTAAGGATAAATTACCTACTATGACAGAGGATGAGAAGCTAGCGTTATTAGCAACGAATGGCATGTTGGTGAAACGGCCTATTTTGGTCTTAGACGATACAGTGCTTGTAGGATTCAAAGAACAAGAATGGGAAGATGCCTTAAAACGTAATGGTTTACTGTAGCTATTTTTAGTTAGTTGTGGTATACTAGAAGTAACTTTTATAGAATCTATTAAAAGAGTGAGCTGCGGCTCACTCTTTCTCTTATACTAATGCAGGGAGGGGATAAGATGAAACGTGACGCCGTAGAGGAATTTGTGTCCGAAGTAGTAGAAACGATTATAGAGTCTACGGAGTTAGAGCTTGTAGATGTGGAGTACGTGCATGAGCGGGAATGGTACTTGCGTGTATTTTTAGACAAAGAGGGTGGCATCGACTTAGATGACTGCCAAATGGTGAGTGAAAAATTAAGCGAAGTATTGGATGCAAAGGACCCAATCAAAGAAAATTACTTGTTAGAAGTATCTTCTCCAGGATTGGATAGAGTGTTGAAAAAAGAAAAAGATTTCATTCGCTACCATGGACGTGATGTGGATATTCAATTGTTTAAACCTATTGATGGTAAAAAGCAATACACAGGATCTTTACAAGGCTATTCTGATGAAGTCATCACGATTCAGGTGCAAGAAGAACGTATTGATCTAGAACGTGCAGCTATTGCACAAATTCGTTTACATTTAGATTTTTAAGGGAGGAAACCAGTGAGTCAAGAATTAGTACAAGCGGTATTAGCAGTTACTAAACAAAAAGGGGTGGCACCAGAGATTATTTTTGATTCTCTTGAAGTGGCATTATTACAAGCCTATCGTAAAGAGGTGGGAGCAAATCAAGAGGCATATATTTATTTCAATCGTGAAACAGGTGATTATAAAGTGTTGGCTAAGAAAACAGTAGTGGACACGCCTGAAAATGAAGAAGTAGAAATTGCGTTAGTAGATGCTCGTCAATTGGATAAACGTATGGAAATCGGCGATATTATCGAAGTGGATGTGACGCCAAAAAACTTCGGTCGTAGTGCAGCCCATACGGCAAAACAATTGTTGATTCAACGCTTGAAAGAAGCAGAACGCAACATTGTCTATGATGAATATTCCAGCCGTGAAGGCGATATTTTGACTGGTTTGGTGGAACGTATTGAGGGTCGAAATGTATTCATTAATCTAGGAAAAACTGAGGCGATTTTACCTGTATCTGAGCAAATTCCTAGTGAAAGCTATGCTGTGGGAGATCGTATTAAATGCTACATTGTGGAAGTGAAAAAGACCACAAAAGGCCCTCAAATTATGATTTCCCGTACACATCCTGGTTTATTAAAACGCTTGTTTGAATTAGAAGTGCCAGAAATTGCAGAAGGTACAGTGGAATTGAAATCGGTAGCTCGTGAACCAGGTATGCGTTCTAAAATTGCTGTTGTATCTCGCGAGGAAGAAGTGGATGCAGTAGGCGCGTGTGTTGGTCCTAAAGGACAACGTGTACAAAATATCGTGGATGAGCTAAATGGCGAAAAAATAGATATTGTGAAATGGGATGAAGATCCAGCGGTATATATTGCCAATGCCTTAAGTCCAGCGAAAGTAGTAAGCGTAGTAGCTCGTGATGAAGAAAAAACATCTTCTGTTGTGGTGCCAGATTACCAACTTTCACTGGCGATCGGTAAAGCAGGCCAAAATGCCCGTTTAGCAGCGAAATTAACAAATTGGAAAATTGATATTAAAAGTGAAACACAAGCCGCTGAAGCCGGTGAATATGTGGAATCTGATGATATGATTTCCTTGGATGCTTTTGGAGATGAAGACTAATATGAAACAGAAGTCTCAGCCTATGCGAGTATGTGTGGGATGTGGAGAACTTCTTCCCAAGAAAGAGTTAACACGTGTTGTGTTGAGTCCAACGGGAGAGATTTCTATTGACCCCACAGGTAAAGCCCCTGGACGGGGAGCATATATGGAAATGAAAGTAGAATGCCTAGACATGGCGTATAAAGCCAAACGATTAGAGCGTTCGCTAAAACATAAAGTTTCACAAGAAATTTATGAATCTTTAAAGGAACAAATATCCCATGAATAAAGAAAAAGTGTTGAATATATTAGGATTAGCACAGCGAGCAGGTCGCTTATTATCGGGCGATTTTGTAGTGGAACGGTCCATGAAGCGGCAAGCCTATCCACTGTTGATTATGGCGGAAGATTGTGCGCAGAATAATGCTAAAAAATATATGCACTTAGCCGAGTCTCATCAGGTGCCCCTTCGTTTAGTAGGGACCAAAGAGGAACTAGGTAGAGCATTGGGAAAAGAAATGCGAGCAGTTATATTAGTAAATGATGCTGGATTTGCTAAATCCTTGCTAGCTGAAATAGATAAGAATCAGTAGAGGGGGAATGTAGATGTCCAAAAAAAGAGTATATGAAGTAGCAAAAGACCTAGGTGTAGAAAATAAAGTAGTGATTGATGCTTTAAAAAAGCACAATGTAGAAGTGAAAAGCCATATGAGTACAGTGGAGGATTCACAAGTCTCTATGATTAAACAATCGTTAGCAGGTGGCGCTAAACAAGCACAAAGTGAAGCACCAAAAGCAACTCAACAAGCACCGCAAAAGAAAGTACACGAATACCGTCGCAATGAAGATAGCGAAAGACGTGGACCTAAACAAGATAGAAATAATCGCAATGATCGTAACGATCGTGGAGACCGTAATGACCGTGGTGAAAAGCGTGACCGCCCATTCAATCGTGATGGTAAAAATAATGGTCAACGAGATCATCGCAATGACAGAAATGACCGTGGAGACAATCGTTCTAACCAACGAAATGGTCAAAACCGTGATGGTCGTCGTCCAGAAGGTCGCAATGATCAACGTCAAGACAATCGTAATGGTGGTAATCGTCCTAACAATGGTGGCAGATTCGACCGCAATAATGACCGCAATCATGATCGCAACAACAATCGTAGTAACGATCGTAATAATGATCGTAATAATGATCGTCGCAATGATGGACCACGTCGTGAACGCCGCTTAGAGATTCCACAAGTGGATCCAGCTCTTACTGTGAAAACAGAAGGTCGTGATCGTCAAGCGAGCCGTGAAGTGGATCGTCAAAAAGAAAATCGTCGTTTTGAATCTGAACATCGTAATGAAAATCGTAGCGAGCGTCGCAATAAAAAAGATAAAAAAGGCAAAAAAGGCGAACGTACTCAATCCTTAGTATCTTCTGCGTTGCAAAAAAATAAAAATAAGGTTAAGCAACGTAATGAGCAACACATCAAACAAAAAGAAGAAGAACGTCGTAAGGCTGAAGCAGCCATCGCTACGTCTATCGAGCTGTCTGGGCCATTAACTGTTAAAGAATTGGCTGAAAAAATGGGCCGTGAAGTATCTGAAATCATCAAAAAATTGATGATGTTAGGTGTTATGGCTACCATCAACCAAGAAATTGATGTGGAAACTGCCATGGTATTAGCTGAAGATTTCGGTGTAGAAGTGGTAGAAGTAGAACCTGAACAAGATCCTACAGAGATCATCGAAATCGAGGATAGCCCAGAAAGCTTACAAGCTCGTCCACCAGTTGTTACCATCATGGGTCACGTTGACCATGGTAAAACATCTTTGTTGGACGTGATTCGTTCTACGAATGTAACAGCTTCTGAAGCAGGTGGTATTACTCAGCATATCGGTGCCTACCAAGTTCGCTATGAAGGTAATAAAATTACATTCCTTGATACACCAGGCCATGAAGCTTTCACAGCGATGCGTTTGCGTGGTGCTCAGTCCACGGATATCGCAGTCCTTGTGGTAGCTGCTGATGATGGTGTTATGCCACAAACTATTGAGGCTATCAACCATGCTAAATCTGCAGAGGTGCCAATTATCGTAGCTATCAATAAAATGGATAAACCAGGTGCGAACCCTGACCATGTAAAACAACAACTGTCTGAACATGGTTTGTTGCCAGAAGAATGGGGCGGTGATACTATCATGGTTCCTGTATCTGCTAAACAACGTCAAGGTATTGAAGACCTATTGGAAACTATCTTGTTGGTAGCAGAAGTACAAGAATTGAAAGCGAACCCTAACCGTAAGGCACAAGGTATCGTTATCGAAGCCCAATTGGATAAAGGCCGTGGTCCTGTATGTACAGTATTGGTACAAAAAGGCTCCTTACGTGTAGGGGAAACGATCCTTGCCGGCGTAGCCTACGGTAAAGTACGTGCTATGACGAATGAACGTGGAGAAAAAGTAAAAGTGGCTCGTCCATCTATGCCTGTGGAAATCTTAGGTTTATCTGATGTGCCACAAGCTGGTGAAGTGATATTCGCTGTAGATGACAACGAAGCTCGTTCCATTGCAGAAAAACGTATTGAAAAACAACGCATTACTGAAATGAATGCGAAAACAAAAGTCACTCTTGATGATTTGTTCAACCAAATGCAACAAGGGGAATTGAAAGACTTAAATATTATTATCAAAGGTGACGTACAAGGTTCTGTAGAAGCGTTACGTCAATCCTTAGAGGGCATTAAAAACCCAGAAGTACGCATCAACATTATCCACAGTGCAGTAGGTGCTATCAACGAATCTGATGTGATGTTAGCCTCTGCATCGGGTGCGATTATTATCGGCTTTAACGTGCGTCCAGATGCGAATGTACGTAAAGAAGCAGAAAAAGAAAGTGTTGACCTTCGTACATACCGTGTCATCTACGATGCGATCAATGAAATTGAAGCCGCTATGCGTGGTATGTTAACTCCTGAATTTAAAGAAGTGATTTTAGGCCGTGCAGAAGTGCGCCAAGTGATTTCTACTCCGAAAGCTATTGTAGCTGGTTCCTATGTAACGGAAGGTAAAATCACAAATAACTCTGAAATTCGCTTAATCCGTGATGGTATTGTTATCCATGAAGGCCATATCGATTCCTTGCGCCGTTTCAAAGATGAAGTGAAAGAGGTAGCGACAAGCTTTGAATGTGGTATTTCCTTAGAACGTTACCGCGATGTGAAAGAAGGCGACGTTATCGAAGCGTACAAAATGGAAGAAATTGCCCCAGAAGTATAGGAGGTATCCATGAGTGAAGTTCGTGTACGAAAATTACAAGAGTTTATTAAACAAGAAGCAAGTCAAATCTTACTGCGCGGGTTGAAAGACCCTCGCATCGGATTTGTCACTGTTACCGATGTACGTGTTACTGGTGATTTGCGAGAAGCTACGATTTATGTAAGCTTATTCGGTAGTGAAGCGGAGAAAAAACAGTCCTTAGAGACTTTGCGCAGGAGCGCTGGCTACTTCCGCTCTGAACTAGGAAAGGTGCTTCAATTGCGCCATATTCCTAGCATTGCCTTTGATGCAGATACATCCTTAGATTACAGTATGCACATCGAAGGATTATTAAATTCTATTAAACAAGAGGAACAATAATGGCAAAAATTAGTATTGATCAACTAAAAACATCGATTGATACAGCCCATTCCATTCTTCTTACCGTTCATGTTAGTCCTGATGGAGATGCTATTGGTTCCATGCTCGCTATGTATGAAGCCTTGGTAGCCCAAGGGAAAGCAGTTCGCATGGTAGTAGATGATGTGATTCCTGAAAAGTTTTCTTTTCTTCCTCTATGCTCTAAGATTGAGCCTATTGAAAGTTTAGAAACCGGTTATACATCGGATATGCTACTTATTTTGGACGCTAGCACATTTGAACGAATTGGAGAAGTAGGTGTACGAGTGAGTGCACCTACTTTTAATATAGACCATCATATTTCTAATACAGAATTTGCAGACGGCTTATATTTACGTCCTGATTTTTCTTCTACTGGAGAAACCGTGGCGTACCTATGTAAGATATGGAATTGGGAAATCACTCAATCGATGGGACAAGCTTTGTACATGGCTATGGCTACAGATACAGGGTTCTTTAAATTCTCTAATACAACAGCACATACGATGGAGATGTCAGGTCTATGTTTACAAGCAGGAGCACAACCACATGTGATTTCTGAAGCCATAGAAATGGTAGAACCAGGTCGTATCGAGGTGATGAAACAGATCTTAGATAATGTGTCCTTTCATCATGAAGGGCAAGTGGTATCCATGTGCTTGACATTACCGCTGATGGAGCGCATTGGGGATGATACCGATGGATTTGTGGACATGATTCGAAACATCAAAGGTGTGGATGTAGCTATCGTTTTAAAAGCGAAAACAGAGACGGTAACTCGTGCTAGCATTCGCTCCAAAGTGCGAGATGCAAATCAAATTGCTAGTCACTTTGGCGGTGGTGGGCATATTCGAGCAGCTGGCTGCTCTATCGAAAGTCCTATCCACGAAGCATTGGAACAAATCTTAGCGGTGATTGATTAATGGATGGTGTTATTTCTTTAATCAAGCCACCAGGCATCACGAGCCATGATGCGATCGGTATTTGTCGACGCATTTTGAAAGAGCGCCGTATCGGTCATAGTGGGACGTTAGATCCATTGGCGTATGGAGTGCTACCTATCTTTGTCGGAAAAGCCACTCGTGCCATCGAATACACAGAGTCCATCGGTAAAACCTATGTGGCGGAATGCAAATTTGGCGTTGAAACAGATACAGAAGATAGCACAGGGAATATATTACGTACTTTAGATAGTATTGAGGCTCCTAGTTGGGACGAACTAGAACAAGCAGTGCAGTCCTTCGAAGGTTCGATTGAACAGCGACCATCCAAGTATTCTGCTATCAAAATCAATGGGCAACGTGCTTATGATTTAGCCCGTGCAGGAGTAGAATTTGAACTGCCATCTCGTTTGATTCATATCCATGACATTGAGTTACTAGCCTATGCATTTCCATTCTTTACCATTCGTGTACGATGTTCTGCGGGCACTTATGTGCGTGCTTTGTTACGGGATATATGTCAGCGATTGGATCTATGTGGTATGATGACACAACTATGTCGTACTGCAGTAGGACAATGCAACATTGAACAGTCTGTGACCATCGAAGAACTAGAAACACTGGTGGAACAAGCTGTGCAGCCAGTAGATACTTTGCTAACGCACTTGCCAGCGGTGTATATCAATGATATTAATCGAACGCGCTTGGTGCAAGGGAAACAAGTTCCAATCCATACAGTCAAACCGAATGAAACTTTCTGTGTGTCGCCAGATGAAATCCAAGTAGATACATTAGTGAGAGCCTATGATGCGAATGGGTTTATGAGTATCTTACGACGATTGGATGATACCTTAAAAGTAGAGAAAAATATATACATATGATGTAAGTATAAAAATGGTCAGGAACCTCAAGGGAACCTGACCATTTTCTTGTGTATACTATTTGATAGAAAAGAATCTTATATGGCGTGTATTATAATGAATAGGATATTACAAATAAAACTGTATATGGTGACATTGTATTTCTTTTAGAGAAATACATGTATACACTTTCTATAGTCTTCGGTTGTGTTATAATAAAGAGTAAACGAAATAAAAGTTTTATTTCATATTTCAAAAGATAAGGATCAATATGAATATTTTATATACGATATCAGAGTTAGATACGATACAGGAGCCCATTGTATATGGAATGGGAACCTTTGATGGACTGCATTTAGGTCATCAATCAATCATTAAGGAAGTCTGTGACAGCGCTAAGGCATGTCATGGAGTTTCTGTGATTGTTACCTTCGATGCCCATCCATTTACTATATTACAACCGAAACAAATTCCACCTCGTTTGTTACAACGAGAAGAACGATATGATATGTTAAAGGCTATGGGTGTTGATTATATATTGGAGCTTCCTATGACTCAAGAATTAGTAGCGCAGTCAGGGGAAGATTTTATTCATGGTTTATGTGCCCATCGTAATGTACTGAAAATAGTGGTAGGTGCAAACTTTAATTTTGGATATAAAGGGTTAGGCAATTCTCAGTTAATTCGTCAGTTATATCCGTCTATTGAAGTCCATGATCAAGAATTGGTGCGTTATGATTGGATTGATGCGCCTATATCGAGTACTGCCATACGCAGTAGCATTTTACGTGGTGATATTGAATTAGCTAATACCATGCTAGGTAGACCTTATCGATTTACTGGCACAGTAGTAAAAGGGGATCAACGGGGGCGCACTTTGGGGTTTCCTACGTTAAACTTTCATTTTCCGGATACTATGGCAGCGCCAGCTGATGGTGTGTATGTAAACCAAGTATACATCGGTGGTAAATGGTATGGTGCAGTAGGTAATATGGGAGATAATCCGACTTTTACAAATCAATATCATCGTTTTGAAACCCATTTATTTGATTTTTCTGATGATGTATACGGAGAAGTGGCTAAGGTAGAATTTCTTGCTTTTATCCGAGGAGAAGTAAAGTTTGATTCCCTGCAAGCCCTTATCGATCAAATGGAAGATGATAAGACCTTTGCATTAAAGCATTTACATAGTACTATCTATAAAAAATTCTAAGGAGTATATCTATGAAATTACAAGAAAATCGCCAAAAAATTGATGCTATTAATAAAGAAATGATTCGCCTCTTTGAAGAACGTTTGAGTATTGTGGTAGATATTGCAAAATATAAAGAAGAGCATCAGATGAAAATTCATGATGTACAAAGAGAGCAAGAAATCCTTGCATCGGCTGTACAAGCATTGGAAAACCCTGAATTAGCGGATTATGCAAAAGAGTTTATGAATGAGGTAATTCGTATTTCTAAAGAGTATGAAAAGAACCATGTTCATCAACATATTTTCTTAATTGGTATGCCTGGAGCAGGTAAAACAACGATTGGTAAAGCCTTAGCACAGGCATTAGGCTTAGAGTTCTTTGATGTGGATACAGAAATCCAAGAGCGTACAGGAAAATCCATTCAAAATATTATTATTCATGATGGAGAAGAAGAATTCCACCAATTAGAACTCAATGTAATTCAAGATTTGGTGAGCAAAAAAAATGCCAGTGTCATTGCTACAGGTGGTGGTACGGTATTGTGTGATGCCACAGCTGAACTGATGCGTGAATCTGGTTATGTGGTATTAATCCAACGAGATGTAAAACAAATCCTTGACGATTTAGATATGGAAATTCGTCCATTATTAAAAGAAAGTATTGAATATATTTTCCGACTGTACGAAGAGCGTCAACCAATTTATGAACGTGTGAGTCACATTAAAATTGAAAATATTAGCAATGTAGCAGATGTGGTACAAGCTGTTATTTCTGCATTGCCCAATGCATCTCTATGATAACGGTATTAGGAACGGTATACCGTGTAATCTATAAGTCCCCTCAAGAAGATTACTGTATATTTATCGTGCGGGATTATCAGGAAGATACTCATACTTGTACGGGAAATATAGCACCTCCCAAAGTAGGGGAAGAGGTGGAAATTAAAGGTAAGTTTGTCATCCATAAAAGATATGGCAAACAGATTGCTGTCCAAAGCATACAACGTGTGATGCCAGATACCTTAGCAGGTGCTAGACGGTATTTAGAAAGTCTTAGTGTGAAAGGGTTAGGGCCTAAATCATTAGATAAGCTGCTGGACTATTTTGGAATTTCTATTCTAGAGATTCTTAAAAACGAAAATCCTATGGAATTATTAGAAGTTCCTAATATATCCCTTAGAACAAAGCAAGAACTGTATAAGGTTTTGTTAGGTGAAGGAGTCCTGCAGGAAATTAATGATTTTTTTGCTAAATACAATATGAGTAATCGTTGGAGTCGCCAACTTTACGAAGTGTACGGTGCTAAAAGCATAGAAATGCTGCAAGATAATCCTTATTACCTATTGACGGTGGATACAAACTTGCCTTTTTCTGTAGTAGATCATTTTGCAGCAGAATTAGGATTTCCCTTTGATAATCCAAAGCGCATCGATGCAGGGATTCGCTTTACCATGGAGCAGATCGGATCTTCAGGGCATTCTTGTATGCCCGTAGAGGAATTGATGGTACAGTTGTCGAATCTATTAGGTGATGAGTATATCGATGTGATTGTAGACCGTTTAGAAACCTTAATTGAAACAAAGCGCTATGTACAGGTAGATCACGACGATGTACTGTATATCTACCACCCTACTGTGTATCGAGCAGAAGTAGACAGCGTAGATTTCACAGAAGCTTTCCTAGATAATGATGTACTACCTTTATTGGATGGTGATGATTTCTGCAAAAGTTATGAAATTAAGCATTCCATGGAGTTAGGGGTGGAGCAAAAGCAAGCTATTCATATGGCGCTTAGTCATCGATTCTCTATTATCACTGGAGGTCCAGGTACAGGAAAGACCACTATTATCAAAGCCTTAGTAGAAGGATTTCAGCAAGGAAACCTAAAACGTATTGTCCTCTGTGCGCCTACAGGACGAGCTACGAAGCGTTTGTCGGAAGCAACGGGTATGGAGGCTTATACTATTCATCGCTTGCTAGAGCCAGAACTTGATAATACTATTTATACCTTTGCCCGGAATCAAGATGAGCCATTAGAGGTAGATGTAGTTATCGTTGATGAATCATCTATGCTTAATTTAGAGCTATACTATGCCCTGATACAGGCGATTCCACCTAGTGCTTATGTGGTCCTTGTGGGAGATGTAGATCAATTGCCACCTATCGGTGCGGGCTTTATTTTGCGAGATATGTTGACTAGTTCTGTGATACCTTATCAAGGGTTAACGCAGATATATCGTCAACAAGAGGGGAATCGAATCATCGATAATGCCTACGCGATCAATCATGGTGAGATGCCCGATCTATCGAGTTGTGATGAATTTCAATTTGAAAGTGCTCATGATGTGGAAAGTGTCCTATTAGCGGTTACTAAGCATTATCGAGAGGAATTACAGTACGTAGAGTCTGACCTAGATATTCAAATCGTTTGTCCTATGCGTAAAGGCGTCATAGGTAGTGCGGCTATTTCTAAATATTTGCAAGAAGAATTGAATCCGAGAAGAAGCGGTGAAGAAGAATTAAAAGTAGATGGTACAGTGTATCGCATTGGAGATAAGATTATTCAAATGGAAAATAATTATGATCAAGATGTGTACAATGGAGAAATTGGTGTAATTACAGATATACTTGGCAAACAGGTACATGTAAAATTTCCAGATAAATCGATGACTCTTGACGAAGAAGATATGATGACGATGGCACTTGCTTATGCAATTACGGTTCATAAAGCACAGGGTAGTGAATATGAACGTATCATTCTACCATTTATTTCTGCCTATAATGTGATGTTACAGCGAAATCTACTCTATACAGCGATTACACGTGCTAAGGATAAGGTGTTACTTATCGGTAGCGAAACGGCTGTAGATACAGCGGTGAATCGAGTAGATACAAATTATCGATATACATTATTTAAAGAACGCTTAGAGGGGGCGATCTAATGAGATTATGGGACGTATTGTGTCCACCTACTTGTATCCATTGTGGTAAAGATGTGTATACCCAAGGTGAATGGTGTGATGCATGTTTGCAAGCAGTTATGCATGAACGTTGTATAATAGGTCCAAAATTTTCTTCTTTAGAATGTATATATATTCTAGCAGATTATATAGGTGGCATTAAAACCATGCTACACGATATAAAATTTAATGGAAAAAAGGAGCGAGCTCTAGGAGCCGCTCCTTTTTTACAACGTTTTACAGTTACTTGTTTGGATATGAAGTATGTACCAACCATTGTTGTACCTATTCCCATTAGTGAAAGCAAACGGAAACAACGGGGTTATAATCAAGTGGATGTGCTATTCAAAAATTGGGTTATGCAACAAGGTTGGAAATGGGAGGATCTATTGTTGAAGTTAGATGGATCTAAACCGATGTGGACGTTGACGAAGGAAGAACGACGAAAAAATATGAAAGGTCATTTCTTAGTTCGTCCTACTATGGTGGATGTCTATGTAGACAAAGAAATCAGTGTATTACTAGTGGATGACATCTATACAACAGGGGCCACCTTATTAGAAGCAGCGGAGACAATTCATACTGTCTTGCCGAAGACAAACATAAAGGCTCTCACTTTAGCAAGTGGAGCCTAATGATTATCCTAATATTTCTATGAATGCTTTCACCACATCTGGATCAAATTGTGTGCCAGAGTGTCTAAATAGTTCTTGTTTGATCTCGCTACGAGGTTGTAGGCTTGTATCTGAAGCTGGGTCGATGGCTGTTACGTAGTAATCAGCAATACCAATGATGCGAGCTCCTAATGGTATATTAGCACCTCGTAAGTGTTTAGGAAAACCTGTGCCATCCCAACGCTCATGATGGTATTTAATGTAAGGGATGATAGGCTGGCAACATGGATAGTTTTCAATCATGCTAGCCCCAAATACAGGATGTTGCTTGTATTTGGATAATTCCTGACGGTTGAAGTAGGGAAACTTCATCAAGGTAGTGGTAGGTAAGCAAATTAAGCCTAAATCGTGTAAACACGCTGCGTGGCGAATCAATTCGATTTCACCTTTTGGCAAACCCATTTTAGCAGCAATGGCTACAGCATAATTGGCAACCTGTACTGAATGCACATATAAAGTTTGGCTTTTCATCTGAATCATTTGTAAGAGTTGTAAGGTTACTAACTCTAAGGTGCTTTTATCTTGTTCGTAAGCCCCTGATTCTTGAATTAATGATAACATAAACATGTGCAAACCCTTCCTAACAAACAGAAACGGTGTACTCTCTTTTGGAAAACCACCGTTTTTATATTCTTCGTTTACTTAAGTACACACATTATACAATAAAATTCTATCCTTGAATATACCCTATAGAGTGGACAAAAATGTACTGAAAAGTTCTCATCATTTACATAAAAAGTGAGAATGTGATAAACGTGGGATGGAGTAAAGCTGATGTATATTTGATGAAAAAAAGCAAGTCTTTTTTATAGATGTACTATATAAAAATGATATAAGTAAAATGAAAAATATCATAATAGTTCCTAAGTGACAAAAGTAAAAAATATAGATATAATAAGAGTACATAACGGGTCTGTGGTTGAAAGTCGAGGCCAGTCGCAGGCGAAACGATCCACATAAGCAATGAGAAATTGTGAGCATGGTGCGGCTTAGATGTAAGACCTGCCGACAAAATATGTCGAGAGGGGTAGTAGTGGGGAGCATGGCTTAAGAGCGAACCTTCCAGCAGGCGAGTGTGGGGGCAAAGACCAGGTCAGCCGTATGAAACACAGCAGAAATTGTTCTGCTGTGTATTTTTTTATGCTTTTTTGGTATATCAGTTTCTATATATTGCTTATACAATTTAACAAATATAACAAGAATTAATAAAAATACAAAATATATGTAAATTTATGTTGACTAAATATTCATGTAGATGTATAATTAGTGCATAAGATATACATAAGATATTTAGTAAAGGAGACCAATTATGAAAGCAAATGTAAAAAAATTAATATGTACGGGCTTATTAGCTTTAGGTGTAGTAGCACTACTAGGGGGATGTGGCTCTCAAGGAGGAGACCAAGTACAAAAAGGAAGTGTCTTGAAGATAGGCACTAATGCAACGTTTGTACCGTTTGAGTTTAAGCAAGAAGGATCCGAAGAATTACAAGGTTTTGACATCGATGTAGCTAAAGAAATTGCGAAACGGACAGGTAAAACTATTGAATTTAAAAATGTTCCTTTTGATGCACTAGTACCAGCTTTAGATAATGGCGAAATTGATTTAGCAGCATCGGGGATGACCATTACAAAAGCACGGATGGAAAAAGTTGGTTTCAGTATGCCTTATTATGAATCCGGTATGGCTGTGGTTGTCAAGGAAAGTAGCGTTATTAAAAGTTTAGATGATTTGACAGGAAAAACGATTGCCGTACAAATGGGTACTACAGGGGCAGACTTAGCAAATAAAATCAATGGAGCTATAGTAAAAAACTTTGACCATACTAGCGATGCTTTATTAGAATTACAAAATGGTGGTGTAGAAGGGGCCTTAATTGATTTGCCAGTGGCACAGTATTACGTAGCCAAACATAGTGATCAACACTTAACGATTATCGCTTATCCAAATACGAAAGAATACTTTGGTTTAGCTATGAATAAAAAGAATAAAGACCTAGTAGATAGTGTAAATAAAGCATTGACAGAGATGAAGCAAGATGGTACTTTAAATAAGATATACCAAACATGGTTTAAAACTGACATGCCTAAGGATATTCCCGTGACATACGAAGGAAAATAATGTACTATATAAGGAGGCTTTGTGCCTCCTTATCTGTGTTGAATGAAAGGATGGATAGGTAACGATGGATTTTAATTGGCAGTTAATTGTCGACTCTTTACCCCTGTTAATTGGAGGGGCTGGAATTACAATTCAAATTACCCTCATGAGTGTGGGCTTTGGTTTCTTTATTGGACTAGTAGTGGCGCTGATGAACTTATCACGATTTAAAGTGATTCGTTTGATCGCAAAATGTTATGTAGAACTATTTCGTGGCACACCACTATTAGTACAAATCTTTATGATTTACTTTGGTGGTCCTAAATTATTGGGGGCTATCGTTAATGCCAATGGTGCGCCAGAACCAATTGGGCCCTATTTAGCCGCCGTCTTGGCTTGTTCTATAAACTCTGGTGCTTATGTATCTGAAATTTTCCGTGCCGGTATCCAATCTATTAATAAAGGTCAAATGGAAGCAGGTCGCTCTTTAGGTTTAACTTGGTTCCAAACGATGCGCTATGTTATTATGCCACAAGCTTTCAAAGCCATCATTCCACCATTGGGCAATGAATTTATTGCTATGTTGAAAGATACTTCTCTGGTAGCAGTTATTGGTTTTGAAGAATTGACACGTCGAGGACAATTAATTATCGCTCGTACCTACGGTTCCTTTGAAATTTGGACAGCTGTAGCGGTGATTTACTTGATTATGACATTAACCATTTCCCGACTCGTAGCGTACTTAGAAAGGAAATATAATATCAAATGATTCAATTACAGAATGTACATAAATATTTTGGACAACTCCATGTCTTAAAAGGTGTTTCTACAGAAATCGATGCTGGTGAAGTAGTGGTCATTATTGGACCATCTGGTTCTGGTAAAAGTACTGTATTACGCTGTATGAACTATTTAGAAGAACCAACAGAAGGTGACGTGATTGTAGATGGCAAGAACTTAAATGTGAAAGAAAACATCAACAACGTACGCGCTGAAGTGGGCATGGTATTCCAGCGGTTTAATCTATTTCCTCATATGACTGTACTAGATAATATTACTTTAGCACCACAAAAAATTAGAGGACTTTCAAAATCTGAAGCGGAAAGCATTGCTCGTGATTTATTGGGAAAAGTAGGTTTATCCGATAAAGCAGAGGCGTACCCAGAACAATTATCTGGGGGTCAGCAACAGCGTGTAGCCATTGCTAGAGCGTTAGCGATGAAACCAAAAGTCATGCTTTTTGACGAACCTACATCAGCGTTAGATCCAGAGATGGTTAGTGAAGTATTAGACGTTATGAAAGATTTGGCTAAAGAGGGGATGACTATGGTCATCGTTACTCATGAAATGAGCTTTGCCAAAGAAGTAGCGACACGTGTATTATTTGTAGATAGTGGCGAAATTTTGGAAGAAGGAACACCAGCAGAAGTATTTGATACTCCAAAACATGAACGAACAAAGTCTTTCTTATCAAAAGTTATTCGATAAGACGATATCAGAGAAATGTAACTACCCTATATACGGAGTTTCCTATGTAGGGTAGTTTTTTGTTGTGAAATTAAGTATGCTATTTAAAATTTTACTAATGAATTGATTGGTATCCCTAGACCTATATGTACTGCTATAAATAGATATATGTAATCATATATCCATTATATGTTGTAAGGAGTATATCGTTTTAGATAGTAGTGATATTTATTTGTATGAGTATAAAATATAGTGAATAACTTACGCAAAAAGAATAATTATGGTATTGTTTCATAATTGTTTATAAAATAATTATTAAAATGATGCGCATATGGAATAAATACAAC
>NZ_RQVH01000014.1:0-39886 GCF_003992185.1 Veillonella sp. CNR 79/14
ATTCTAACTAAAACATCTGTTGTAACATTATCGCCGTTTTTAAGTTTATAAAAAGTACTTTTACTAACCTTTGCTTTTTCCATAAGTTCTATATTTTTCATATCTACATCTATAAGCTTCTTGAACAACTTTTTATAGCATAATCTTGACATACTATTCCTCCGTATCCTATTCGTTGATATATGTCATTAATTTCAATATAAAGTATCGTTATTTCTATTAAATAGTTCATTTTAACGAACTATACCTGTATTATAACATACTAATATACAAATATTTAACAAAAAGCGAACCTCTTTTCTAAAGGTTCGCTTTTCTATATTCTTACCACCATTCATTAATATATGTATTTTGTCTTGGGTAGGCCCGATTCAATACTTCTAATATATCATCTGGTCCTTCTAATTTTTCTTCAAAAGCAAGTTCTGTAGCACTCATACGACCCATGAGAAGTAAGCTCAAAGCACCTACAGAGAATACTAATTTAGCATTAATATCTACATGCTCTTTATGTTTTACTACTTGCGCCTTGCCTTCTTTATAAGACACTACATAGGTACCATGGTTCCACTCACATAATGGATCTTTCACACCGAACTGAATAGCCCCTTCCAATGCTACTGGTACAGGAATACTTTCCATAGCTAATTTGACATCTACAATACGACTCATCATAAATGGCATAGTACTGTGTCCTACTTTTCCATTAGGATGAAAGATATAACCTTGATCCAGCATACCTTCATTCCACCGTACACTATCACCTTGAGAGCGATGATTGTACAAGAAGTTCATCAACGCTTTTTGCGCACGACGCGTAGTATACACAAATTCTGTCACAGCAATCTCAGGTTCCCCTAAGCGATAAAAACAATAACCCTCTAATTGTCCAGAATCATTTTTCACATACCCTACTTGCACGCCTTCTGCAAAAATAGATTCTAATAAGCGAACCCATTCCTTTTCTTTACGCACAGCATAGCCAGATAATGGTTTGGTATATGTCTCATATACTCCTGCTAAACGTTTCCACTCCCGTGGAGACCGTAACATCCCAAAGGACATCGTTTTATCTGTAGTTTCTACTAGTGGGGCCAAATTATCTAGCTTCATTGTTTGTACCCATTGATGAGCGTATAAATCCCATCCATATTTTTGGTAAAACCCAGCATACGATGGCATTAAAATAGTGACTCCTTGTCCACGTTGTTTTAATTCTCCTAATGCTGATTTCAGTAATTTCTTGCCTACCCCACTACGACGTACAATAGGGTCTGTGGCAACTCCCACCATGTAAGACATAGACAGGTCCACACCACGAACACGTATAATATTTTGTCGTAAATGGACGGTACTCACCAAATAACTACGATCGATACCAACCATCGTATTTTCTGGTTCATAAGCAGTATCAAAATAATAGTTAAAAAATGGATGACCTTCTGGCTCAAAACAATAGGCCCACAAACGCTTTACATCTTTTGTGTCCGTATCTTTTGCTATTCTAAATTTCAAAATAATCCCTCTTCCATCGTTATGGTACATTGAAAATAGTCCGAATACTTTATATTAGTATTATATAAAAAAATAAGGGTCTACTGCTAGACCCTTTATGCACTTCTTTTCTGAAAGTTTACTATATATACAGTAATACTCCATCTATAAACAATTTCGCTCCATATCCGAATAAAATCAACCCACAGATACGGTTGATCCATACGAGTTGCGAAATTTTGATACGCTTTGCTAATTTGTGAATAATAGTCGATAATGCTCCAAACCAAGCAAAAGCAGACACGATGTATCCCAGTAAGAAATAGATGGATGACTCCTCAGGAATGCTGGCTTTCACAGCACCGAACATCATCGTCACATCAATAAGTGCCTGAGGGTTCAGCCATGCCACCGCAAAGGCAGTAGTCACAATATTCCAAATTGTCACATTCGTATCCACATGAGATACATTCGGCTCTGAATTAAACACGGTATAGCCCATGTAAAAGATAACCGCTCCACCCAAAAGAAGTACGATGCCTTTCAAAAAAGGCCATATATCAAAGATAGCACCAATGCCATAAAACGCCGATACACTTAAGGTAAGATCGAAAAATGCCACGATTAGAATGGTGGTAATAATACGTGATACCTTTTGTACCAGTGCTGTATTAATGATAAATAGATTCTGCATCCCTATGGGCGCCAACACAGCAAACCCAATCAGTAAGCCTTCCCAAAAATAGGTCATATTGGCTCCTTTCATTCTCTATATCAATCCCGTTACTATCTAGTCATTATATACCTTGACGTGGGTCTTGCACAGTATCAGCAAGCGAACGCAAGGCCACATCACAAGAACAAACGATTCCTTGGTCAGAAAGAAAATAAAACTCCTAGGAACGTATCATATGTCCCTAGGAATTATATACTATTCTCTACACGTTATCCTCACAGGCGCCTTGTTTGATACAACGAGCATCATATTTTTCAGCAAAATGATCTGGGTTGTACGATTCTTTCGCCATGCGAAGCCCTGGTAATCCCATATCTTCTTCACGGTTGATAAACTGTGTATCTACGAACTCATGACGAATAAATTCATTATTGATGGCTTGATATAAACCACGGATAGTTGGATTTGCTTTCTCAATATGAATCAGCGCCATATGTTCATTCAACATTTCTCCAATGGTGAAAGCCTCTACTCGTCCGAACAATTTAATACAACCACCTACAAGACCCAATGCATCCCAATGGTCAAAGAGTAAATTAATAGCTGTTAGTTCATCTTCAATGCCTTCTTCATGATGTGTTTCCACCCATTGCTCTGCCGCTTCACGACATAAAGGAATTGTATTCTCATCAATTGGCATATATTCATAATTAGAATATTGCATACGGAATTGATTTAAATGGTTCTTCTTTTGACGTAACTTTTTACCTGCTAAGGTAATCATATCTTCTGTACGATAGATATATTCAAAGTTATCACGATCAGGTGTAAATTCATAACAATCTGGACACAACTTTTGCATCCGTTCCATCATAATTGGATTAACACCTTTTAATAAAAATGGAATTTGGTTCTCTTTGAACCACTCTTTCGCCATTTGTAATCCATCTACAAACTTGGCATCTTTTCCAGCAAACGGTGGTAACATAAATGGAGATTCTGTCACTCCACCACCTTTAATAAATAACACACCTTCTTCTTCTGCCCAAGTAATGCCATAAATATCTTGCCACATAAATAATGTAGTAAAACTATTATCTGACGCTTCATAATGATGCTCTCCAAAGTACGCATCAATACGGGGCTTATCTTCTAAGGTAAAACGCTTAAAGTCTAAAATAGGACTCGCCTCCTAATACTCTGATTTTATGATATAACATTACTATTATATGCTATTCATCGATAAAATTCAATGCAGAAAAAGCGCCATTGTAGAATTGGTCTTTCTTGCTCCCTTATCTGACAAAATTCCACAAACGCAAGAAGAGCACGACATGTTCCGGAGCAAACCTAACCACTGTATCAGTTTGCGGAGGAATGTGTCGTGCTCTTCCCTTCTACTCAATTAAGAATGGCAAGAAAGCCGATATTAAAACAAGCTTTCGTCTTCTTTTAGATCTTCTCCAGAGATAACCGCTACAGAGGCAATTTTATCTCCTTCGTCTAAGTTCTGTGTTTTCACGCCAGAAATAGCTTTACTTTTCTTCACCGCAATATCATTTACATCAAAGCGAATGATTTTACCTTGTTCAGAAATAAGCATCATTTCATCGTTGTCATTCACGATTTCTACGGCCACTACTTCACCAGTTTTTTCCGTGATTTTAAAGTTTTTCGTCCCTTTACCACCACGTTTTTGTACTGTATAGGAGCTTTCCACATTGCGTTTGCCATATCCTTCTTCACTGATAGTAAAGACTTGGCATTCTTCGCCAGTGCCGTGGATGATGCTAGCGCCTACAACTTCGTCACCAGTATTGAGATTAATACCTTTCACACCACGAGCTGCTCGTTTCATTAAACGTACATCAGATTCATGGAAGCGAATAGCCATACCTTTTTTCGTACCTAGCAATACATCTTGGTTACCATAGGTTAATCCTACGGAGATTAACTGATCTCCTTCATCCAATGCCACTGCATTCAAACCACCGCGACGAATATTGCGATACTCATCAATAGCCGTACGTTTTACAACGCCCTGTTTTGTGACCATAAACAAGTTCACATCGCTAGAGATGCGTTCTAAGTCGATCATGTTCGTCACTGTTTCCCCTACATTAAGAGGTAATACGTTAATGATGGCTGTACCACGTGAATTACGACTAGATGCTTCTGGCACTTCGTAGGCTTTTAAACGGTACGCACGACCTGTGGATGTGAAGAATAAAAGTGTATTATGTGTACGCACATGCATAATTTGCGCTACATAATCATCATCTTTTGTTTTCATTCCCACAACACCTACGCCACCTTTATGTTGGTTGCGATACACATTAGCGTTCATGCGTTTGATATAACCTTGACGAGTTAATGTGATAACCATTTCTTCATCAGCAATTAAATCTTCTACATCGAAGTCAGACGTATCAATCGTAATTTCACTACGGCGTTTGTCGCCATATTTTTCTTTCATGGCAATCAATTCTTCTTTGATAATTTCACGTTGACGTTCATCGGAGACTAAGATTGCTTTTAAATCTGCAATCAACATTAACAGTGCTGCATGTTCTTCTTCGATTTTTTCGCGCTCCAAACCTGTTAAACGAGCTAACCGCATATCTAAGATAGCGTTCGCTTGAATTTCTGTAAGGCTAAACTTTTCAATCAAAGCGGCACGAGCAATATCTGTAGTTTGAGAACTGCGGATAGTATGAATCACTTCATCAATGTGATCTAAAGCGATCAACAAACCTTCCAATACATGGGCACGAGCTTCTGCTTTCGCCAAGTCGAATTCTGTACGGCGTACGATCACTTCTTGACGGTGCGTTAGGTAATGACCTAGTACTTCTTTCAAAGTCAATACTTTTGGATGGCCTTTCACCAATGCTAGCATAATTACGCCAAATGTATCTTGTAATTGTGTATGTTTATATAGTTTATTCAACACAATATCTGGTTGTACGTCTGCACGCAATTCGATGACGATACGAAGACCACGACGGTCACTTTCATCACGAAGGGCCGTAATGCCGTCCACCACTTTATCACGGCTTAAATCTGCAATGGTTGCAATTAAGCGCGCTTTATTCACTTGGTACGGAATTTCTGTGACCACAATACGGTGTTTACCTTTCGTCATAGCCTCAATATGAGCTTTCGCACGCATTTTGATGCTACCGCGACCTGTGGCATAGGCTTTTTTTATGCCCTCACGGCCAAGGATAGACGCCCCTGTTGGGAAGTCTGGACCTTTGATAGCCGTCATCAGTTGATTCACATCTACCTCTGGGTCGTCGATAAGCATCACTAGACCATCTACCACTTCTCCTAAGTTGTGAGGCGGAATGTTCGTTGCCATCCCAACGGCAATGCCGGCGGAACCATTGATCAACAAATTTGGAATCTTTGCAGGAAGCACGGTTGGTTCTTCCAAAGATTCATCATAGTTCGGCATGAAGTCCACTGTTTTCTTCTCGATATCTGCTAGCATTTCTGTAGCAATACGAGACATACGAACTTCTGTATACCGCATAGCCGCTGCGGAGTCGCCGTCAATGGAACCAAAGTTACCATGACCATCTACCAGTGGATATCTTGTATTAAAATCTTGGGCTAAACGCACCGTTGCATCGTACACAGAACTATCACCATGTGGATGGTATTTACCAAGTACGTCGCCGACGATACGAGCCGATTTTTTGTACGGTTTCGACGGTGTCATGCCTGTTTCATGCATCGCATATAGAATACGACGGTGTACAGGTTTCAACCCATCACGTACATCTGGAAGGGCGCGCATAACGATAACGCTCATGGCGTAATCGATATAGGAGCTACGCATTTCTTTATCGATTTGGACTGGCACAATCTTGCCATGACTCCAAGCCTTTTCCTCCATTGTATCACCTCATTTTTAAAAACGAATCTATTAACTAAATTATTATACCATTTTATGCACTTTTTTTCTATCTTTTTACATAAAAATTTCAATATACTCAAATATAAACACTTGTGAACGTATATATTGAATAAATATTCTCACAGTTTTGTAGCTACCTGTCCAACATCATCGTATTCAATCGATTCATTCGAAATTGCTCTACCACCTCGATCATAAATCGTTCATCATGGATAGGATTCACATCCATTTTGAATAAATGTGAATCACAATGACAATCGCTACAGCCAAAGCCTTTCACCTCGTCTACGCTAATAGCCTTCATCGCCTTCGCCAATTCGCATTCTAAATCACTGGAACTACGAATCGGTAACGCAGCAATGACAGTACTAACACTTCGCAAATAATCTAAATGCCAATGTTTCTTTTTCCGCTTCCGTTTGTGACGTTCAATACGTTTTTCTAAATTGGCTTTCGCTGACCCTACATACACATAATAACCGGATTCAAAGTACATGTCTCCTTTACTTCCGATAGTTAAGGTCACTGGCTCTTCCACCTGCAACACCATGAGGTAATCGCCTCGGTCCTCCGCTTCTATGCGCACAACCACATCATTGTACAGGCACTCTCGTACCACCGTAGGCCTGTGAAAATCTGAAGTCCACTGTAATGCCATGGCCTTCCAATCTAATTGTGGTGCCACCTCAATAAATGTCTTAGTAAATTCCAAATCCGTGTGAAAGTCTGGGGAAAACCACAGAGCTCGTCCCCATTGCACTAAGAATAAAATACCTGCACGATATCCCTCTTGCTGTAATTCTTGCAAATGTAGTAAGTGCTTTCGACCTCGTTCTGTCACCGCATCAGGAAACATCGCCCCTTGATCGCCAAATAGTGTACAAGATTTTACTTCCAGTAAAAAATGTTCGCCCTTATCATTAGCGAGCAATAAGTCAAAGCGGCTATGACCTACTGTGTACTCTCGTCGTACCACTCGCCATTCTTCCCATCCAGGAATCAGTTGTTCCTCAATCATGTACTCTGCCATGTCATTACAATAATTAGTGTCCAACATAATGGGAACACCCTCTCGTTCAATACCGATGACACGATATTGTGTTTTCGCACCTTCTTTTGGATGATGCACCACATACATCTTCACCCCTACAAAAAGAAGTTCCCACATACGACCTGGATTCGGTAAGTGAGCAGCTATGATTTGTCCCTGTAATTCTAAATGGACCACAAATCGATTAGGTCTCTCTACAAAGGTAGCAGTCTGTACATTTTCATATAATACTTTCATATATATCCTTATCTTTCTTTTCTATCACTTCATATACAATAGTGAATTCCTTATAACACTTATGGGCTTCATAAGGTATTTAGCTAATGTATTTTCAACTATTTATATATAAATTAAACCACATACTAATATGCTATAACTAACTTAAATAAAACACTCTATAAATATTTTTTACCAACCATATATACACTATTTGTGGATAATTCTGTGGGTATCTTGTGTATACTCTGTGTGCAACTTCTAAGTATTGCAACTATTATACCGAACTGTGGATAACCATGTGATTATCTTGTGTATATTCTGTGTGTAATACGTAACTAACTATATTTTACATTTATTTTTCTCTTAACTTAATCACTTTTTGTGGATAATTCTGTGTGTAACTTTAAATTTTCAGTGTATAAGCCGTGTATTATTTGTGAATAAAAACAGTTGCCTCGGCTACATACAAGATTCACTTCTTATAGTATACTAAGAGCATAGGCTTTCGCCTAGTCATATATAATATTTCATAACTTTGACATACATAAAAATTATCAACATTTACTCAATACTAAGGAGATACACATGGCACAAGTGGCAGGCAATTTACAGCGTATCCGTAATGGAAAACGCACCTATGCGATTACCCCTCGCATACCTGGTGGTTTCGTACAACCACAAATGTTACAAAAATTTATCGATGTGGCAAACACATTCCACGCAACTTTAAAGATTACAGGTGCACAACGCATCATGATTACCAACCTAAATGCAGAAGATGTGGACAAAGCATGGGCAATGCTAGGTATGGAACCAGCACACACTGTATCCAATCGTGTGCGTTCTGTAAAAATTTGCCCTGGTACAACATTCTGTAAACGGGCAAAACAAGACAGTGTTCACTTGGGTATGCAATTAGAACGAAAATACATTTCTAAAGAAATGCCGTCCAAAATGAAAATTGGCGTATCTGGCTGTCCTAACTCTTGCTCCGAAGCGATTACCAAAGATATCGGCGTTATCGGCAACGATCAGGGTTGGCAGATCTATGCAGGTGGTAGTGCTGGCGCTCATCCACGCTTAGGCGACTTAATCACAGAAGTAGCTACTGAAGAAGAAGTACTCACTATCATCGATCGCATGATTGCCTACTACAAAGAAAATGCCCAAATCGAGCGTATCGGCCAATTCATTGACCGCATCGGTCTCGACGCATTCCGAGCTGCTGTGTTAGATACAGTGGATTCCCCAACATCTGCTGCTAAAGCATCCGCTGAACCAGTGGTCAAATTACCAGGTCAAGGCAATGCAGGACTTACAGAAGCTACTGCACCTGCTAACGACAAAGGAGCTACTCCACTTTCACCTGGACAACTCATTACAAAAGATACTATCGTTCGTCATATCGTCGACGTATATCCAGAATTGATTCCTATTTTACAATCCATGGGAATGGGCTGCCTAGGCTGTCCTTCTTCCACAGGGGAACCTCTATGGCAAGCGGCAAATATCCACGGCATGGACATCGATGAATTAGTAGCAAAACTCAATGCAGGTCGCAATGTATCTGAAATTGCTATTACAAAAGATTCCATCATTCGTGATATTATAGATATGTATCCACAAACGGTGCCTGTGTTGCAATCCATCGGTATGGGTTGTCTAGGCTGTCCTTCCTCCACGGGGGAACCATTATGGCAAGCCGCTAGCATTCACGGCATGGATGTGGATGAACTTGTTTCCAAATTAGAAGTCGCACGAAAAGGAGCTTAACATGTCAGCAGTACTGGGACACATTCATTTCTGGTTATACAAAAAAATTCAGCTTATCGCTGAACGCGAACAATTGATTAAAAAAGAGGCACACACTCGCCTCGACGATTTAGCAGATGAGTTATATGCAACCGCTATCGATTTGTATGGAAAACCAATTCCTCCAGATCGCCAATTGGATCGTATCATCGACCATAATAATATTCATGGTTGGTTACACAACCAATTACAAACATCTTCTGTTCGTGAAGCTACTTTTATCAAAGATTTAACTGATTGTGGTGGCGATGATGGCATTGACGCTGTATTAGAAGCTTTTATCAAACAAGGTGCAATGTGCGGTACAGAAGCGAAAGAAAAACTGACAGCTCAAACAGCACCAGCGATCTACACTGTGATGCAAGACTACTATGTGAACGGTATGCCTTGTGACCCAAGTGATACTGTGATCGAGCAAACCGATACTACCTTTAGTTGGTACGGAAATCACCAAAATCAAATTTCTTATTGGAAAACAGCGGGCGTGAATCCAATTATTATGGCCGCTGCCTTCCAAGCATGGTTCAGTGCCTTCGTCAGTCACGTAGCACCGGACTTTGCATTCAGCGTGAACCTTGATGGTGATATTCCTGTATATACAATTGCTAAAAGCTAAGTAGCTTATCCTTTTTATATTATATATGGCAGCACATTCGCTGCAGTGATTGACTTTCACCACTGTGAAAGTCCCCAGAATAGGAGGTTCTACTATGGCAGGAACTGTAAAACAAGAACTAGGTTTAATTTTTGATGGCCCAAACTACAAAATCGTGAAAAAAGGCGGCGTCGCTGGTGATCAAGTGGAAAAACACAATCACCCAGAGGCTAACGTTATCTTCACTGTGGTAAAAGGTAAAGTGAACGTATTCCTTAACGAAACAGAATCCCATATCTTAACACCAGGAGAAGTATTGCACTTCGATGGCAACAACTACATCCAAGCTACATTGGTGGAAGATAGCGAGTTCATTGTAAACTTAATTCATAAATAAGCCAATATAAAAATAACCCTCAGACCTTTCGATCTGAGGGTTTTCTTTATATCTTATTTGTTGATACGTGCTACTACATCTGGCGTTAAGTCGATAACTTGGTTACCTTCTTTAACAGCGCCAGCAGATGTTGGATTAGCCACTAATACATCGATATTTTTTTCTTTTGCAATAGCTTGAATTGCTTCTGCTACTTTTTTATCCAATGGAGCTAATACACTTGCTTCTTCTTGATTATATTTTTCTTGGATGCCACGAACACTTTTATCAAAATATGCTTGTTTTTCTGCATCTGTTTTAAAGTTATTTAGTTTCTTGAATTCACCTTCTAATTTAGGACCGTATTCAGCACGTAATTTATCAATTTGCATTTGGATAGCACCAAAGCCATTATAGCCCGTGTAGATAGCTTCTTCGTTAATTACGCCTACATTAGCAGCGTTAGATACTGTGAAAGCACCAACTACAGCTAGTGCACCTAAAGTTGCAATCTTTTTAGTTAAGTTCATGTATAAGCCTCCCTGTGAGAAATATTTTCATCTATTTATCTAGTATAGCAAAGTTATTTCCAATTAGCAAATCACCTTGCCCCCTTACTATACTTTATATATATGAAATCTAAATGAAATATATTCTACACATCCATATGATAAGTTAATTATTATTTATCCTCACTTACATAGACATATTCTTCTTTTTTCAATTTACTGATAATTTCTGGAACCATACCGATTAAACGATCAAAGCCAGTATATTTAGCAGATCCTTTGATATTGAATAATTCAATGCGTTCCCCTTTGATTACAAGTACAGCTGTTGGCTCTACTTTCGCTCCGCCACCGCCAGCTTTTTGGCATCCCCCTAAACCAAGGGATACGTCAACAAATGGTACAATCGTAGTGTCTCCTAATTGTACAGGTTCACCCACTACAGTTTCCACACGAATCATTTCTTTAAATTGCTCAAATAAAGGCTCTAAATTGTCTTTTAAGTTTGTAAGTTTAGTATCCATCATGACCTCCTACTATTCTTCAACTTCTGAAAGTTTTTATTTTGCACTTTGCTTACGACGTCGATACTGTACAAATGCTTTTACGCTGTCCAGTAGACACTCTCTAACTGCTTTTTTTACTATAAATAGAGTTCCATAGAAAGCAAATACACCTAGCTGCATATGTCCTTTTACTTCTAAACTACCTGTATAGGCAAATTCCGTATAAGTGAAATTAACTTGTTCCACTTGTTTGGGACACACTGTATAGGCTGTTGCAGTAATGAGACCCATTTCATAAGGTTTAGGAATTCCAAAATCCCCTTCTAATCGGAATACTCTAGGACTAGCATGACTAGCACATTGCTTACTAACTATAAACAGTGCTTCATAGAGTTTAGGATTTGATACATGTTTCCACCACCAAAATGTTGGTAAATCTTTTGTATCTTCTTTCTCTTCCGTCGTTTCTTCTTGTGGTGATGTAGAATCTACTGGATCCAAGACATGTCCATTCGCATCAAATCGTACAGATGTTACTGGCTCTGGGCCCGTATATCCAGATAATGGATACGGATCTCTTTCTTCCTCCACGTGTTTTGTGTCTACATCATCTTGCTCGTCGTCCGTCGCTAAGGGATCTAGCTCTTCTTTTACCCTACGATTTAACCAATCCTCGTAATCACGGGCAGAGCCGACTTTCATAGACCCTAATACATAAACTTCCTTAAACAAGGAATGGCCTTGCTTATAGGCGAGATGCACCTTTAACACTCGGTACATCCATTCTAATCGGAAGTCAAATTCATAGGGCTTGCGTGAACTTACTTTCAGACTATATGTGATAGGAATACATAGAATGGCTATGATGACAGCTATTACCAATAGCAATAGAATCATCCATAGTGACACGATACCACCTACCTTTCAGTATGTTATACGATGTTAATACTTAAATTATAACATTCTTTACCCTTAATGCTCAATACCAAGACGTGCTTCTACGCCTTGATCATAATAATGACGATATGACTCCATAACAGTGACTAAATCCGCTTCGTCAAGAAGCCATTGTGGGGCACCACGGCCTGTAAATACCACTTCTACATTTGGATTTCGAGCTGCTAGGAGCTCACGCCCCTCTTCTTCTTCAATTAATCCAAAAAACAAAGCCATATTGTATTCATCTAAGATAACAATATCGAAATCGCCTGTTGCCACAGCCTGTAGAGCTCTTTCTTGACCTATGTGAATCAAATCCTTGTATTCTTGTGGCGGCTGCCCCTTAGGAAAAACGACTACATCATCTCCCCATCGACGCAACTCTTCATCACTTTTCATACCTTCGGGAATAATAAAAAATGGTTTTCCTACTGTTTCTACTGTGATAGGGTCTAATTGATCTAATACAGCATGTTCTGAGTACACCTTAGATTTCATAAATTGAAGTAGTAGCACTTTCTTTCCTACTCCTGCAGCACGCACTGCTAGACCGATGGCTGCTGTTGTTTTCCCTTTGCCATCACCTGTATAAACTTGTACATAGGATTTCATAATTGCCTCCTATTGAATGGGCAAAAATAATAATGGATCCGTAGCCACACCATTCACCCTCACTTCGTAGTGAACATGACTACCCGTACTTTTACCAGTGCTACCCATAAGTGCAATGGATTGTCCTTTTTTCACAGTCATTCCCGCTTGTACTAAGAGTGCTGAGTTATGCCCATATTTTGTAATAAATCCATTACCATGATCAATTTCTATTAAATTGCCATACCCTCCAGCATAGGCTGCATAAGTTACAGTACCTGCCGCCGTAGCTACTATTGTTGTTCCTGTATCATTAGCAATATCTAACCCCTCGTGGAAGGCACCACCACCATAAACAGGATCTTGTCGCGCCCCAAAGGTAGAACTGATGACGCCTTTAGCCGGCCAGATTGATGGCATGTGGCTATTAGCATCACTAGCATCTCCTTCCATGGCTAGCAAAGATTGTAATTCTCTAATATCTTTGCCTACCCCTTCTCTTAGCACATTATATAAGGTATACATAGATACCATACGACGTTGTGCTTGACGATCTAAGCTAGATATACGTGCAGATAGTTGAGTTGTTGTGAAAGTCTTATTTGAGCTTTTGGGAGAAGGGTCCTCTTTCTCTTCTTTATTTTGGGTGTTTCCATCTGCTTTCTGCAGTGTACCAGACTCTGTGCCTTTGATCATATTTCTAATATTTTGATCTAGCTCATCAAGAGTTTTCATTTTTTTATCCAAGACTTCTACTTTTTGGTCTAATAATCGTAATTGCTCTTTTTGTAATTGATTTTCTTGGCGCAATTGCAACACTTCTACTTGTCGCGCTATCCCCCAGATACCAAACCCCAAAAAGATAACTAAAATAGCAATTAATATAATGGCTATCGTCTTTATTTGTTGTTTTGTAAACTGCAAATTCCAGTCATTACCATCTTGTTTCAGATATGACTGCAACCACTTAGGTATTTGCATATAACATCCTTTCTATGCTGACACAGAAGAACTTGCTAACACATCTCCATTGCTTCGTTGTCCCATAGCAGATTGCAAGCTAGCTAACTCTTCTTGCGAAAGACTGGCTAAACTTTTACCATTTACAATTGGTTTTGTAAAAATACGTGATTCATTTCGTCCATATACACTAGAGATGACAATTCCATTGAAATTTCCATCTAATAACGTTAAGGAAAAGGACAATTCATTGCCAATATTTTCAAAAGCATTATATTTCACAAATCCAATATGCTGAAATGTTTGTGCTTGTGTAGATTGAATCACTTTTTGTTCTGATAAAATGGTTTCCCAAGTACTTGCCATATCTCGTAATTCTTTCACTTCAATAGCAAGACGTCGCTCAATACTTTGTCCATTTTCTCCATCCATAAAATATCGATACCGTTTTGTAAGACGACTTACTCGTATATGTAAACTGAACGCATGTAATACTAACAGTAAAACAATACTTCCTAGTATCCATGGTAACCAAGGTAATAGTTGTTCTAACACAATAATCCTTTCTATTCTAATTCATGTTCAAATGGCTGTATAGCACGTTGTAAGATGCCATGTAAGGAGGCTATCAAAACACCATAATTAACAATTGGCACCCCTTGGACAGTGGCTACATCAATACGTCGTAATACCTCTCGACGTGTCAACATACAACCCCCACAATGAATGATAACATCATACTTAGATACATCATGAGGAAAATGTCCACCACTGGTCCACTCTAACTGTAAGTCTGTGTAGCCTTTTGCTGTTAGCCATCTTGGAATTTTTACTGTTCCAATATCTTCACATTGTTGGCGGTGTGTACAGCCTTCACTGATCAATACATGTGAACCCGCTCGCAATTGCTCTATAGCATGTACACCTGCCACTAAATCTTTTAATTTTCCTTTAAATCGTGCCATCAAAATAGAAAAGCTTGTTAAAGCTATATCTTTTGGCACAATTTGACTCACCGCCTCAAAGGCTTGGGAATCAGTAATAACCAATTTAGGTGATTTCTGCAATTGCTGCAATGTAGTAGTTAGCTCCTCTACTTGACACACCATAGCCATACCATGATGATCCAAAATTTCACGAATCATTTGCACTTGTGGCAAAATAATACGACCTTTAGGGGCTGATTCATCAATAGGGCATACTAAGACAAATACATCCTTTTCTTCAATGTAACCACCTAACAAAGATTGTACCTCTTCATCAACTGGTTTTAATTTACTTAATGCCTCTAATAACGTCATTCGGCTTGTACTATCACTCACGTCTGCTACTATGACCTGTGATGTATAAGGTTGTAATTCCCCATGGGATTTAATAAAATCAGATCCCTTGCATCCTTTTACTTCGTTAATCACTACTAAGGTAGGAATATGTCTACTTTCTAATTGTTGTAACCACTCTATATCTTCCGGAATCGGCTCAACATCAGTACGCATCATATACACTGCCAGATCCATCGTTGATAATACTTGTTTCGTTTTGTCTACCCGTAACAAACCTAGTTCCGATGTATCATCAATACCCGCTGTATCTACAATCATCACTGGGCCCAAGGGCAACAATTCCATCCCTTTAGACACTGGATCTGTCGTAGTCCCCGCAATGGGAGATACCAAAGAAATCTGTTGCTCTGTCAGAGTATTAATCAGAGTAGATTTACCTGCATTGCAACGCCCAAAAAAGCCTATGTGCAAGCGATTCCCTTTAGTTGTTTCTAATACCATAGACTTCCTTTCTATTCACCTTCAATATAGCTAATTAAACGCATTAGTTCTTCTTCACTTTTAAAAGAAACTTCAATAGTACCTTGCACTTTTTTAGTATTCTTTAAGCGAATATCTACAGGAGCACCTAAACTATGTTTGAGTCTCTGCATTAACTTTCGTAACTCCGCCGTTGCTTTTGGTTGTGTAGATGTCAAACGTTTCTTCCCAGATTGTAGTTCTTTCACAAGTTGTTCTATTTGACGAGCATTTAAGCCTTTTTCCTTAATGCGTTCCAGCGCTTGTAGTTGCAAATGTTCTTCAGCTAATGCCAATAAAGGTCTAGCCTGACCCACTGTTAGCGCCCCTACTTCCAATTCCTCTTGTAAAAACTCTGGTAATTGTAATAATCGCACAATATTAGCCACATAGGAACGACTGCGACCTACAATAGTAGCAATTTCTTCTTGTGTTTTTTTGAAAGTATCCATTAAATATTGATACCCAAAAGCTTCCTCGATAGGGTTTAGGTTCTGTCTCTGTAAATTTTCTACTAGAGCAATTTCACTCACTTCTTCTGTCGTGTAGTCTCGCACCACCACAGGAATTTTAGTAAGTCCCGCCTGCTGACAGGCACGCCACCGTCTTTCACCAGCTACAATTTCATAATAATCATCTACCTTGCGAACTGCAATAGGCGCAATCAATCCATGAGCCTGAATAGAAGCTACTAAAGTCTCCATATCTTCTTCTGAAAAGCGTTTACGAGGCTGATTGGGATTAGGTTTTATTTTAGTAATATCAATTTCATAGCCACTTTTATGTCCATCTTTAAAAGAACCAGACAATCCAAAAGACCCTAGGCCTTTACCAAGTCCACCTTTTGTTTTTTTAAGCACCACGTTCTATTACCTCCCGCGCTAAAGCACAATATACTTCAGCTCCTTTGGATCGTTTATCATAGATAACAACTGGTAAACCATGGCTAGGAGCCTCTCCTAATTTCACATTTCGTGGTATTGTTGTTGTGTATACAGACTCTCCAAAGTAATTTGTTACTTCTTCTGCCACTTGTACAGCTAGTTTGGTACGTCCATTGTACATAGTAAGAACCACACCTTCTAGTTCTAAATCTTCATTTAATTCTTCTTGTACAAGTTCGATTGTTTTGATTAATTGGCTAACACCTTCTAGAGCATAAAACTCTGTTTGTATAGGAATTAACACGCTATTAGAAGCGGTTAAGGCATTAATGGTTAGCATACCTAAAGATGGTGGGCAGTCTATAAGGATATAATCATAGTCCTCTACGATAGGTGCTATGCACTGTTTCAAAGTATAGCCTTTATCTTCCATAGCTACCAAATCCACCTCAGCCCCAGCTAGATCTATCGTTGTTGGCGCAATTTGCAGAGTATCTATTACTGTAGATTCTATGATATCTGTGATAGATACATCATCTACAAGCATTTCATATACGCCTTGTTCAATGTCTTCTTTATCTATTCCTAATCCACTTGTAGCATTTCCTTGAGGATCTAAATCTAATAAGAGTACTCGTTTTCCCTCTACGGCTAAAGATGCGCTTAAATTTACAGCAGTTGTCGTTTTACCAACGCCACCTTTTTGGTTAGCTACGGCAATAATTCTAGCCATTATTTCACCTCTTTCTTATAGTCTTATCACATTATAACATAGATTGTTGTATTTTTTATGAAAGACACCCGTATTTCCTCATCTTTTTTATATATTTTTTCTGTTTCACGTGAAACACTTTGCTATTTGTGTCATATAATGTTTCACGTGAAACAATCCCTCTATGAACTCACTATATAGAGACTTTTAATCATTGACAAATGGTTTTATATACAGTACGATTTTCATATGATTTATGTTAACTATGAAAGGATAGACTCATGATGAAACAACTGCGTCCTTGGATACTTGTTATCGCCTTTTTATTCTCTCTCTTTTCCACTTCACAATTACAAGCGATGCATGTAAAAGGAAATGAACTACCGGTAACAGACTTAGTAGTAGCAGGTATCCCTGTAGGATCTACTACTGATGCTATTTATAAAAGTTTGGGGGATCCTACCGCTCTTAAACCAAATAGAGTAATTTACGGAGGCATCACCTTCCACGTAAGTAACAAACACTTTCCTGAAACAACAATGATAACTATAGACAACCGAGATGCTGTCACTGCCAGAGGTATCGCTGTCGGAGATAGTATAACAGACATTTATACAAAATATGGTCAACCTAGTATAGTATATAATAAAGAAGGTGTTCACGTTCTTTTTTATGGCGTATATATGCCAACTTACGACTATAGAAAAGGAATTGAATTTGTTACAAATGGAAATTCCATCATAAGAATTAAAATACTCAGCGGTATTTCTCAGTAATATTTCACGTGAAACATCCTACAGGTTAATCACAATACACCTGTGATGAAGTTTATTCAACGCATATCTACATATGCATAAAAAGGAACATGGCATGATTTTTGCCATGTTCCTTTTTATATATTTTTTAAAGGATTTTAAGCCATCTAATTCTTCTAGATACCTCATCCCATGGAGTAACTCTTCTAAGAATTCTGCCTACTAAGTGTTATAGTATGCTAACTATTCATCACCTAATAAGCCTTTCACTATGTTCACCGCAGAGATACCATCTTTAGCATAAGAATCAGCACCGGCTTCATCTGCATAGGCCTGGGACAATACTGCACCGCCTACGAGGACTTTCGCATTGACGCCAGCTTCACGTACTGCCGCAATAGTTTCATTAATCATCGGCATCGTTGTCGTCATCAAGGATGCTATACCAATAATCGGCGCATTGTGTTCTTTCGCTGCTGCAACGATTTCTTCTGGAGACACATCTTTACCTAAGTCCACAATTTGGTATCCATTGTTTTCTAACAAGGCAGATACGATATTTTTACCTAAGTCATGAATGTCACCTTTTACCGTAGCTAAGATAATCGTCGCTTTCTTCTCTGCTGTACCTTCTGGCAACACTTCTTTAATCGTTGTGAAAGCTGCTTGCATCGTTTCTGCGGCTAGCATAACTTGTGGTAAAAAGGCTTTACCAGATCCGAATCTTTCACCAACTACTGCCATAGCATCGGATAAACCTCTACGAGTCACCTCTAATGGATCTAACCCTTGTGCTAATGCTTCTTTTACCAACGGTACAACCGCCTCTTTTTCCCCTTGTTCTACAGCATGCTTAATACATTCAATAGGATCATCACTATGGAATGCTTCTGCTGTGGCTTTCACCTTTTTCGTCACCACTGCATTTTCATCGTCATCACCATATTCAGCAATAAAATCCGCTGCAGCTGGGTCAAAGCCCATAAATGTACGGCCTGTAATGAAAGCTTTTCGTACGATTTCATTCATTGGGTTCATAATAGGACAAGTCAAGCCACTGCTCAATGCCATCGTCAAGAATTGTGCATTCAAGTACGCCCGCTGTGGCAAGCCAAAGGATATATTAGATAAACCCATCACTGTTGGGAATCCAAAAGTTTCTGCATAGAGTTTTAATGTTTTTAATGTTTCTCGTGCTGCATGTTGACTACTTGCTAAGGTCAACACCAATGGATCCAACAACAAGTCATTTGGACGTAAACCATAGTTATACGCTTCTAAGACGATTTCCTTCGCCAAGGACACACGCTCTTCTGCCGTTTCTGGTAATTCTTTTTTACCTAATGGCAAGCACAATAACGCTGCGCCATAGCGTTTTGCTAATGGTAATACCGCTTCCAATTGTTCTGGCTCTGCGTTCACAGAGTTCAACAATGGACGACCTGGGTAAGCTTTCAAACCAGCTTCCATCGCCACTGGATCCAATGTGTCGATGGATAAAGGAACCTCTACAAGCATCGTTAATTCTTCGATAGCTCGTTTCATCGTTTCCCCTGGATCAACGCCTGTGACACCCATGTTAACATCCAACACGTCTGCCCCAGCTTCTACTTGGGCTAAAGCATCTTTTTTCACCATCAAGAAGCTACCCTTGCGAATTTCTTCTGCCAACACTTTACGGCCTGTTGGATTAATGCGTTCCCCGATGATGATTGGTTTTTCTTGCAAACCTACTTTCACTACGCTAGTACGACTTGTGAAAGCCGTAAACGGTTCTACATGTGGTCGTTCTGCCGGTGTATGTGCTCGTGCCGCTTTGGCAATAGCTTCAATATGTTTTGGCGTACTACCACAACAAGCACCTAAATACGTTGCCCCTGCATCGAGGAAACGAGGTGCATATTCGCCCATCTCTTCTGGTCCTAATGGGAAGATAGTTTCTTTCCCTACGAGTTGTGGCATACCTGCATTCGGCTGAATACTAATTGGCAAGTTCGTTACTGCTGCCATGCGTTCTACGAGCGGCAATAATTGTTCAGGTCCTAAGGAACAGTTAATACCTACGATATCTGCTTCCATAGCATCCATCAAGATAGCTGCTGCTTCTGGTGGTGTGCCTGTAATAGTACGTCCATCTTCGCTGAAAGAGAACTGACAGATAATTTTTACATCGTCTTTTGTTTTTCCTAACTCATCACGAGCATCTTTAGCCCCCAACAAGGCAGCACGCATTTCTTGGATATCGATGATCGTTTCAATAATCAGGTAATCTACCCCTGCATCGATAAGAGCTCTTGCTTGGCCTTTGAAAGTCTCATAAATCTCATCAAATTGAGCCACCCCTAATGGCGCCATAAAACGACCACTAGGACCCATATCACCTGCGATTTTTGCATTCGGATTAATCTTATCACGAGCCGCTTGTGCTACTTTCACAGCAGCCCGATTGATTTCATCCATGCGATGACCCAATTGGTATTCATCCAGTTTTAAAGCTGTCCCACCAAAGGTATTAGTCGTAATAATATCACTACCGTGACGCAAATATTCTGCGTGGATGTGCTCCACCACGTCCGGATGTTCTACGTTAAATAATTCTGGACAAGCCCCGTCACCAAGACCTGCCGCCTGCAGCATGGTACCCATGCCACCATCTATAATATATACCATATGTCCCTCACTTATGTATCAGGCACATTGCTCGCCCAAGGCAATATACTTCACATGGGTATGCATCTACTCTTCCCTGTAGGTTCTCATACACCATATTACTTATCTATACATCTAATTATTATTCTTAATCAAAGTTTCTTTGTTAGCATCTTACAGTTATCAGTATGACATAAAGTACCTCTACAGCAGCTAAGCCATATACAACTACTATAAAAACTTATACTGATTAACACTATATACCAATGATAGTATTACTAATAGTTATTATACCTTACACAAATATCAATTATATTGCAAAAAGTATAACTATCATAAGGATATCCCACATAGGATACCTTTTCAGTACTATCCATCACAAACGGTACATTTGTTTAAATGCACGACGTCGTCCCCTTCTCTGGCAACTTTCGAGAGGCACAATCTACTTGGCTACAAGATGTGCAGCCTCGTTGTGTTTTTGGTCCTTCTTCATCTACTGTTTGACATCCCACGATAGCCGTTACCGATTTACGTGGAAATAACATACTTGTGTCTGTCACCGTCAACCCAATTTCTTCTGTTTTAATGATCTTAGCAAATTCTTGCTGTACTGTGACAGGCCAGTTGCCATAGCCTGGGCTAAAGCGCCATGTCGTTTTAAAGCCTTGTTTTTTTGCCTCTCTGTCGATGAGTTCATTTACCTGATCTGCCACTTGTTCTACGGCGGTTGTAGCCGCTGCATCCACAAGAAGACCTAGTGTAGATTTGCCTTCTTTAAATAAAGTAGAACTGCGTTCTTCTACAGCTTCTCCTACTGTGACAGCGAGAACATATACTTTTTTAGCATTCCCTAAATGACGAATGATTCCTGTGGCATCCAGCACCATAGGCGGGTTACTAAGAATTGTATGCGTGTCTGCATCGTAATCATAACATTGGTACACACCACGAGGTTCTGCTACTAGTTGCACTTCTAGGGCAGCTTCTTTCACATACTGCTCTGGAAATCCCTCCGCATGCTTTAATCCGGAGTATCGTTTTATTTCATCTTCATTGAGTTTTGGTAATCGTCCGTTATAGATTGCCATTGTCTCACCTCAATCTTGTATTGCAAATATAAAACATGTGCGAACACAACGTGACCGCACATGTAAAGAGTACTCATTAAGTATATCATAGATATAACTTATAAGCATTTTTCTATATTTTATTATGAGTTATAGTGCATAGCTATAAAGGTTTTATTTTAATCTCCTTTGGTTTTCGAGGGTATTTCTTAGCCGTAGGTTTTACCTTTTTGATATACACAATAGCTCGTTTATCCTCTAAGGTCGGTAACGTCACTTCTTTGACCTCTACAATTTCACCGCCCAAGATGGATAAAGCACGTTTACTTTCCTCTAATTCTTCTTGCACGATAGAGCCTTTTAATGCCACCATGTAGCCCCCTACTTTCACATAGGGAAGTCCCCATTCCAATAAGATGGATAAACGAGCCACCGCACGGCTAGTGAGAAGATCGAAAGATTCCCGGTACTCTTGATGTGCCAAATCTTCTGCACGGCCATGTAAAGTTTGTAATCCTTGTAAGTCTAAGTCCTCAATAACACCATCTAAAAAGCGGAGTCGCTTTTGTAAAGAGTCAAATAAAGTAATTTGCAAGGACGGATCATAGATGCCTAGGGGAACACCTGGAAAACCTGCACCAGTCCCTAAATCGATGACCGTTGCACCTTTTGTAAAATACTTAGGGTCATAACAAGATAGAGAGTCAACCACATGTTTTAAAGCAAATTCTTCTGGCTCAGTAATTCCCGTCAAATTCATATGCTCATTGGTGGTCACTACTTGTTCATAAAACCGTTGCAGTTGGTCAATTTGTGTATCTGTGAGGTCCAAACCATAAGTGTTGGTGTGGGCTTTCACATAGTCTGAAAATATCATATTAACCTCTTTCACGGTAGTACTGCTCAATTTGCACTAAGAGCACAGAAATGTCCGCAGGGGACACCCCAGAAATACGGCTCGCTTGACCAATGGAATGGGGGCGTACAGCGTTCAATTTTTGAATGGCTTCTAAAGATATACCTTTCATCGCTGTATAATCCCAATCTTGAGGAATAATTTTCGCCTCTAACTTACGCACTTTTTCCACTTGTTCTAGTTGCTTTTTAATATAGCCATCATAGGTAATGGTAATATCGATTTCTTCTTCTACCGGTGCTTCGTAGCGATGCAATCCGAAAGCCTCTGCCACTACTCCATAGGATAGTTCGTTACGTTTCACCAAGTCGTACGCCTTAATGCCAGTTTTGATACGAGGCGTACCAATACGATCTAATATTTGTTGCGTTTCTTCGCTAGGATTTACAGGTGTATCCGCTAGTAATTGAATCGCCTCTTCAATCTTACCTTGTTTCTCTTTGAAAGCTCTATATCGTTCTTCCTTAACAAGTCCAATTTCATAGCCTTTTTCTGTTAAGCGCATATCTGCATTATCTTGACGAAGTAACAAACGATATTCACTGCGGCTCGTCATCATGCGGTATGGTTCTTTCGTTCCTTTTGTCACCAAATCGTCGATAAGCACACCGATGTAGCCTTCGGAGCGAGATAAGATAAATGGCTCTTTTCCTTCTAACCATAAGGCTGCATTGATACCTGCCATCAAGCCTTGTGCTGCCGCTTCTTCATAGCCAGATGTACCATTGGCTTGACCTGCAGAATACAAACCTTGGATATGCTTCACTTGTAAAGCAGGTGTCAATTGCAATGGATCTAAGCAATCGTATTCAATGGCGTAAGCAGGACGCATGATTTCTACATCTTCCAAACCAGGGATAGTGCGTAGGAACGCATATTGTACATCGATTGGTAAGCTTGTACTCATACCTTGGACGTACATTTCGTTGGTGTGATTGCCTTCTGGTTCCACGAATAATTGATGGCGTTGTTTATCTTCAAAACGAACCACTTTATCTTCGATGGATGGGCAATATCTTGGGCCTGTCCCTTCAATGACGCCCGTGTACATAGGGGCACGATGTAAATTGCCACGAATGATATCATGTGTATTTTGATTCGTGAAAGTCAACCAACATACTTGTTCATTGCGGTCGATCCAATCAGACATAAAGGAGAAGGCTCTATGGTGAGAGTCACCAGGTTGCATTTCCATATTCTCTGTGTGCAAGGTTCGTTTATCGACACGAGCTGGTGTACCTGTTTTGAATCGCATTAACTTAATGCCATGGTTCAATAACGATTGAGACAACAATTCCGCTGTTCGCTGTCCATTAGGACCACCTGTGTACGCCAATTCACCAGTAATAATCTTGCCTTTTAAGTACGTACCCGTACATAAGATGATTGCCTTTGCTTGGTATACTTCTCCTAATTCAGACACAATACCTTTCACAACACCCTCTTCAATGAGCAACTCATTGACCATGATTTGCTTCACATTGAGGTTCTCTGTATTTTCTAAAACTTCTTTCATACGGCGTTGGTAGGCTACTTTATCGGATTGGGCCCGCAAGGAATGTACCGCAGGTCCTTTTCCCGTATTGAGCATGCGCATTTGAATGGCTGTCGCATCTGCATTAATGCCCATTTCACCGCCCAATGCATCTAGTTCGCACACTAGATGACTTTTACCAGGTCCCCCAATGGCTGGGTTACATGGCATAAGAGCAATGTTATCTAAATTCAATGTAGCCATCAAGGTACGGTGCCCCATGCGAGCTGTGGCTAACGCAGCTTCACAACCAGCATGACCACCGCCAATGACGATCACATCATACGTATCTACTAAATACATGTATTCTCCTATTTTCCTAAACAGAATCGTTTAAATAATTCATCCACCATGGATTCACGTAAACTTTCACCAGTAATATCACCCAGTAGCTCCCAAGCAGCGCGAATGTCCGTGACGATTAAATCGATAGGCATACCGCTATCTATGGCAAGAATGGATTGGTCCAAGCTAACTTTCGCCTGTTCCATCAAGGTGATGTGGCGCACATTGCTGAGCATCGCCTCATGACTAGCCTGCACAGAACCTCCTTGCACCAAGGATGTAATGACCCTCGCCATCTCATCCATACCTTCCCCTTGGGCCGCGCTGATGGTGACAATCTCTGTGAAAGTCCCCAGTGCCGCAATCTCTTCTTTGCTAACACATTGCGCTTGGTCTGCTTTATTCAAGAAAATAATGCTTGGACGATTCGTAATGAGCTGTAGCAACTCTTGTTCTTCTGGCTCCAATGGTTTAGACCCATCAATGACAAGGACCACTACATCTGCTTTATCTAAGTATTGACGTGCTTTTTCAACGCCCATACTTTCTACAATATCTTCGGTCTCACGAATCCCAGCGGTATCAATTAAGCGCACGGGAATCCCTTGGATAGTCAGAAATTCTTCAATACTATCACGGGTCGTGCCTGGAATGTTCGTCACAATGGCACGGTCCTCACGAAGTAAAGCGTTCATCAAACTAGATTTGCCCGCATTAGGACGACCAATGATGGACACCATCACACCATCACGCAATAATTTACCACGCTGTGCCGTCGCCAATAGATTGTCCATCTTCTCAAGGATGGGAGCTAATCCCGTCCGTACCTCTTGAGCCGATACGTCTTCAATATCTTCTTCTGGATAATCGATAGTTACCTCTAAATGAGCAATCATAGCGATTAACTCATCTCGTAAGGCGCGAATATACTTGGATAAGGTACCGTCTAATTGATTCACTGCCACTTCCAAAGATTGCTCCGTCTTCGCATCAATAATATCGATAATGGCTTCCGCTTGGGTTAAATCAATGCGACCATTCAAGAACGCTCGCTTCGTAAACTCCCCTTCTTCTGCCTGACGTACCCCCTCTGAAAGAAGAACTTTCAGTATTTCACGGACTGACACAAAACCGCCATGACATTGAATCTCTACCACATCCTCTGCCGTATAGGAATGAGGGCCTTTCATCAACACTACAATAACCTCATCCAAGGTTTTACCCGTCTTAGGGTGAACAATATGTCCATAATGGATCGTTCGCGTCTGGCGCTCACCTAGCGGTACAGATTGTTTACTGTGAAAGATACGATTTACAACATCACAAGCCTCAGGACCACTGACGCGGATAATACCAATACCGCCAATCCCCGGAGCCGTCGCAATCGCTGCAATCGTGTCATCTAAAAACATAGTATCTCCTGTCTACATCAATGCCGTCGTTCTAGCATTGAGTAATACCATTTCACATAAAAAGAAAAGGCCTTGTGGCCTTATATAAATTATATCACGCAACCAAAGTAACATCAATGATAGATAGGAGAAAACTCCTTGAGGAACGCCGTTACGAGTAGTAGCCTTTGTGGCGTTCCCTTACTACCTAAATTACACAAACGCAAAAGACCGCAACATGCTCCTGAACAAACCTAACCACTGTATCAGTTTGAGAAGGAGTATGTTGCGGTCTTTCCTTTCCCCTATTCAATTACGAACGCCACAAGACTACATAGCGGAATAAGTGACGACTTAGTTTCTTTTCTTAAGCATCCAATAGATATAATAGATCACTAGTCCATATGTAAGTACATCATATACTTGTAAGAATGGAACCATGGCAGATAATCGTTTAAATCCATGTACGTGGATATTAGCACCAATTAAAGCTACCAAATTCAATCTATGAATCCATACAGCTGCTTTACGAGGCATAGATGTAGCGATACCTTTAAACCAAGGCGTTAGGAATAAAATCCCTACTAGAAAAGCAATAAACATCCCTACAAGAGCTACGTAGCCGCCCCACCAGCCTAACGGTGTTTTTGCATGTCCAAAATATACATACCAATGAATACCTAGCATTGCCGTTACTACAATACCTACAATACGGTGTACCTTGTACATTTCACCTACATTATAACGTGTAGTAAACCATTTTGGTTTTGTTGTCAAATACGTTAATATCACCCAAGATGAAAATGGAATCAAACCTAAATAAATCTGCCATTTGAATGGAGGTCTATTTTGTAAATAATATCCATACTCAACCATACCAATCAGTGCTAATGATAATAGAGCAATCCATACTAAAATATGGTACTTGCTCTTAAACTGTTTTTGTCCTGAACTTTCCATCGTCACATGACACTCCTTATCCAATAATACCAAAATTAAAAAATTTAATATTGTTAATAGTATAACAATATTAATTCTCACTGTAAAGTAATTCATAGTATAGATTTATCATTCTATATAGAACTTTTATGTATTCATATTAGATAAAATATATCATGTACATATTACTATCCCTAAGAAACGCCATTACAAGTAGTAGCCTTGTGGCGTTCCCTTACTATCTAAATGACATAAACACAGAATCCCCTGAGGAGTGCCGTTAGGCGTAGTAGCCTTTGTGGCGGATCTTACTGACAAAATTGAACAAACACAAGAAGAGCACGGCGTGCCCCGAACAAACATTATGAAATACCGTTTGAGAGGGGGTATGCCGTGCTCTTCCCTTTATCATATTCAGTTACAAACGCCACAGGCTACATAGCGGAACAAGTGACGACCTAGCGACGGTCTCTTTTTCTATACACGATAAATGGTCGTGCTAAGTAGTTAAATGGTACGCTTAAGCAATGTACTAAACGGCTGAATGGGAATACGATCGCCACAATCATCCAGGATAGCATATGGAACTTAAAGATACCAGGTACGTTTTCCATTAAGGATGGATCTGGCATCGCCATCAATACACTACGGAACCAAGGTCCAATAGATACACGATAGTCAAAGAATCCAGACGCATTCAACAATGTACCAGCCATACCACTTACGATAGCTAGTGTAAAGAACAAGTACAACCATACATCCATTTTAGATGTGTTAGCGCGTAATTCAGGTGTTGTGAAACGACGTTTCATGAGCATCAAGAATCCTAAGATAAATAGGAAACCAGCTACAGCACCCATGTACAACGCGCCTTGGTGGTACATATGGTCATCCACACCGATCATAGCAGTCCAAGTTTTAGGAATTAATACACCTACCACGTGACCGCCGATAACGCAAAGCAAACCAAAGTGGAACAATGGGTTAGCAATACGCAATTGTTTCTTTTCTAAAAATTGACTTGATTTAGTAGTCCAGTTTCTTTCAAAGTAAAAGAAACGAACAAGTGTCCCTACGACAAAGAAGGTGAAAGCGATATAAGGCAGGGCGCCCCATAGAAATAAACTCATAGTACACCGTCCTCCAATCCATTTGCAACAGATAAAATAATATCAAATAAGAATGCATACGGCAGTTTTGCTTCAATAAAACGCTCCCGAATATATTCTAATTTTGGTTTACAGTATTCATAAATTTCTTTTGCTTTTTCTTCTTCGATAAGCGCACATAATTCAAGAATAGCTGGGACAAAGTCTGGCATTTCTTTTGGTAAGTCATAGCCATTTTCAAGGAAAAATGCTTTGTATTTAACAAGTTCTTCTGCTTGTTCCCCTGTACCTTGTAATTCATAAGTAGATAAATACATATTCGTATTCTGACTAAAGTCAAATGTACGCACATATTGATCTTCAAACTCTTTACGAGGTGTTTCTTCCACATAGTCGAAAAATTCTACCAAGGCTTGACGGAGTTGAGGGTGCGCAACAGATGTTGCGTCCCCCTTCCATTCTTGTAATTCATCATACCAAGTGGCATCGGGATAGCGAAGCAGAAATGACGCGATAAGCGCTATTTTCTGAGCATCATTCATTATTGACATCCCCCTGTAGGACAGGCAAAACCACGTTTATGTTGCATATCTGCACGACCTTCACGAGACGCTTTGATATCTGTAGGAATCACAAAACGATCATTGTATTTAGATAATGCTAATAATTTGTACATTTCGTACATTTGATCTTCTGTTAAATCAATTGGATGCTCAGGAGCCTCTCCACCTACATCGCGACGACGCATATATTCACGCATATCTAATACACGTTGTAATACGCGAGCTAGTGCATCTGCATTACCTGCTGTAAATAGATTCGCAAGATATTGTACAGGCACGCGCATTTCGTTTGCATCTGGTAAGTATACTTCAGATGTAATGCGTTGTACGATTGGACTCAATGGCGGTACATACCAAACCATTGGTAATGTACGATATTCTGGATGTAGTGGCAAGCCCACTTTCCATTCCTTGATCAATTTGTAAACTGGAGATTTTTGTGCTGCTTTAATCCAAGCTTCACCAATACCTTCTGCACGAGCCGCTTTTACTACTTCTGGATCATGAGGATCTAAGATTAAATCCACTGTATTTTCGTAGATATCTGTATCGTTTTTGGAAGCCGCTGCTGCTTCTACTTTATCCATATCATAGAAGACAACGCCTACATAACGCATTCTACCTACGCAAGTTTCCGCACAAATTTGAGGCAAACCATTTTCCAAACGTGGGTAACAGAATACACATTTTTCAGCTTTATTTGTTTCCCAGTTATAGAAGATTTTTTTGTATGGACAAGATGGTACGCAATGGCGCCAGCCACGACATACGTCTTGAGATACTAAAACCACACCGTCTTCATCACGTTTGTAAATCGCACCAGATGGGCACGCTGCCACACATGCTGGATTCAAGCAGTGATTACATAGACGAGGTAAGTAGCGCATGAATACTTTTTCATAGTCAAACACAATATCTTCGCCCATTTTAGCTAAGTTAACATCAGAGCGAGCGTGTTCACCACCAGCCAAATCGTCATCCCAGTTAGGACCCCATTTGATTTCCATTTTTTCTTTTGTTACCAACGAACGTGGACGTGCTACTGGTTGGTTATTTTTACGACCAGAATGGATCAATGTTTCATAGTCATATGTCCATGGTTCAAAGTAGTCTTTCAACTCAGGTTGTTCTGGATGATAGAACAATTTCATCAGACGATTTGTTTTAGAACCTGTAGCCAATGCTAATTTTCCATCGCTACCAACAGTCCAGCCGCCTTTCCATTTCTCTTGGTCTTCCCAATGACGTGGATAGCCAACACCTGGACGAGTTTCAACGTTATTAAAGTACATATATTCCGCACCTTCGCGGTTTGTCCATGTATTTTTACAAGTGATAGAACATGTGTGACAGCCTAGACACTTGTCTAAATTTAGGACCATAGATACTTGAGCCTTAATCTTCAAGCCAATCTACCTCCTTCATTTTACGAGCCACAATAGTCATATCCCGTTGGTTGCCAGTTGGGCCATAATAATTGAATCCATAACTTAATTGACCATAACCACCAATCATATGTGTCGGTTTCAAATGAATGTGAGTTGGTGCATTGTGTGTACCACCGCGTTGTTTTTTAATTTGTGCAGCAGGTACGTTGATGTGACGGTCTTGGGCGTGGTGCATGTAGGAAATACCACGAGGAATACGTGGGGATACTACAGCACGGGCTGCAACGATACCGTTTTTATTGAAAGCTTCTACCCAATCATTGTCTTGAACATTGATTTCTTTCGCATCATCTTCGTTCAACCAAATTGTTTGTCCACCGCGGAACAATGTTAACAATTGTTGGCTATCGAAGTACATACTATGTGTAGACCATTTATGATGTGGTGTTAAGTATTTCAATGTGATTTGAGGAACACCCTCTTGTGCATAATCACCTTTCACTGGTGCGTAGGACAAGACTGGTTTGTAAAGCGCCATAGCCTCACCATAGTCACGCATCATTTCATGGTCACAATAGAAGGATTGACGGCCCGTAACCGTACGGAATGGAACTTTATCCTCAGTAGATGTTGTAAATGGAGAATAACGACGGTCTTTATTATTTTTACCTGTACTTGTCACAGATGGAATGATAAAGCGTGGTTGACGTACCATATCGTCGAAGGTAATGCGTTCTTCTTCACGACCTTTTGCATTCTTTTGAAGATCTGTTAAGCCTGTTTTTTCTTCCATAGCCTGCCAAGAACGAACTGCTAATTTACCATTCGTACAAGAGGACAAGGTTAACACAACATTACAAGCTTCACGTGCTTCGTAGATGCTAGGACGACCATGAGATACGAAACCTGGTTGGTCGATCGTTCCATTTTGTTCATATAAGGATTGATATTCATCTGTTACATCCCATGCTAAACCATGAGCGCCTACTTTATTTTCAATATTAGGACCTAAGCCGATGAATTTTTCAAAGATTTTACTGTAATCACGTTTTACGTGTACAAGATTTGGCATAGTTTTACCTGGAATTGGTTCACATTCGCCTTTGCTCCAGTCTAATACTTTACCCAATGGTTGAGCCACTTCGCCTGGGCTGTCATGACCCAATGGTTGTGCTACGATATCTTCGTATTCAGTGAAACCAGACTCTTTCGCTACGCGAGATACAGTTTCTGCCAAAGTACGGAATGTATCCCAGTCAGATTTAGTGTCCCATGCGCAATCAACAGCCGCTTGGAATACGTGCACGTATGGATGCATATCTGTGGAAGATAAGTCTTGTTTTTCGTACCATGTTGCTGCAGGGAATACGATATCGGAATATAACGCCGTAGAAGCCATACGGAAATCGATGTCGATCAACAAGTCTAATTTACCTGTTTCAGGAGCTTCACGCCAGTTGATTTCTTCTGGACGTACTGGTGCATCTTCATCTTCTAATACGCCATTTTTTGTACCTAATAAATATTTTAAGAAGTACTCATGACCTTTAGAGGAGGAACCAATCAAGTTGGAACGCCATACGAACAAGTTGCGTGGATGATTTTCTTTCGCAGAAGGATCTTCTACGCAGAATTTCAACTCTTTATTTTTCAATGCTTGTACGATGTATTGGTTAATTTCAGCTTCAGTACCTGCACCTGTCGCACGAGCATCATTGATTAAATCTTGATAGTTACGGTTGAAAGTAGGGTAGGACGGCAACCAACCTAAACGAGCAGCCAATACATTATAGTCACCAGGGTGTCTGTAACGAGGTGTGGCTAATTTAGATACACGGTCTGCTAGGTCAATGCAGTCAGAACGATATTGTTCTGTAGCAAAGTAGAACCAAGATGTACCATTTTGTAAACGAGGTGCTTTACTCCAGTCGTTCGCTGTCATAATGCCAGCCCAACCTTCTACAGGACGTAATTTTTCTTGTCCTACATAGTGAGCCCAGCCACCGCCGTTAACGCCTTCTGTACCACAGAACATGATCAAGTTAAGGATCGTACGGTAAATTATGTCAGCATGATACCAGTGGTTGATACCAGCGCCCATGATGATCATGGAGCGACCTTTTGTTTGTTCTGCGTTGTCTGCAAATTCACGAGCTGTACGAATCACTACGTCTGCTTTCACGCCAGTAATTTTTTCTTGCCATGTTGGTGTATATGGAGTGTCTTCTTCATAGCTAGTCGCCACTTCACCACCTAAACCACGATCGATACCATAGTTAGCAAGAATCAAGTCGTAAACTGTTGTTACTTGTACAGGACCTTCTTTAGTTTGTACTGTCATAACAGGAATAGCACGTTCAATAATACCTTCATGAGCTTCGTCACCGAAGTATGGTAATTTCACTAATGCTACGGAATCACGTTGGTCGATGACAGATAAACGAGGAGAGATTTTTTCTCCTGTTGCACGGTTTTCAAGACGTAAATTCCATTTTTTAGGATTTGTATGACGATCACCTAATGTACCATTTGGTGCCACTACTGTATTCGTAATTTCATCGATAACGACAGTGTGGAAATCAGCGCCATCTTCTGTGCTACCTAAATCTTGATTGTTCAAGAAACGGCCCGCTTGTAAAGCACCATTGATTTCTTCTACACGTACTAAGAATGGTAAGTCAGTAAATTCTTTCGCATATTCTTTGAAATATGGAGTTTCTTTATCTACATAGTATTCTTTCAGAATGACATGACCCATTGCCATTGCCATCGCTGCATCTGTACCTGCTTTTACATTCAACCAAGTATCGGAGAATGTAGTAGATTCTGCATAGTCAGGAGATACAGAGACTACTTTTGTACCTTTATAACGTACTTCTGCCAAGAAGTGAGCATCCGGTGTACGAGTCAATGGTACATTGGAACCCCATGTAATGATGTAACCTGCATTGTACCAGTCACCAGATTCTGGTGTATCAGTTTGTTCACCCCAAACTTGTGGGCTTGATGGCGGCAAATCAGCATACCAGTCATAGAAGGAAAGTGGAGTACCACCCATAAGGTTCAAGAAACGCGCACCACCTGCATAGGACAACATGGACATAGCTGGAATTACAGAGAATCCTGCGTTGCGGTCTGGACCATATGTTTTTGCTGTATATAATAAGGAAGCTGCTACGATTTCTGTAGATTCATCCCAAGTCGAACGTACAAAGCCACCCATACCACGAGCAGATTTATAACGTTTTGCTTTTTCAGGATCTTCTACAATAGATTTCCATGCTTCGATAGGATTTTTAGCAGTTTTCTTCGCTTCTCTCCAAAGCTCGATCAATTCACCACGTACATATGGATATTTTACGCGTAGTGGGCTGTATAAATACCAAGAGAAAGTAGATCCTCGAGGGCATCCACGTGGTTCGTAATCTGGCATATCATCTGGTGTTTTAGGATAATCAGTTGCTTGATTTTCCCACGCTACAACACCATTTTTTACGTAAATATTCCAGCTACAAGAACCAGTACAGTTTACGCCATGTGTGGTGCGGACTACTTTATCGTAGGACCAACGGTCACGATAAAAATTTTCCCATTCACGACCACCTTCTTCTGTGATTTGATGGCCTGTTGGAGATACGTCCTTCTTGCGAAGAAACTTAAATTTTTGAGATAAAAGACTCATCTCATGTCCTCCTTAAAAATACAAAAAAACCCTTGCCTTCGTAGTGCTCACAGCAAGGGGGGATAACCTTAATCATTCGATATTGCTAATATTAGGATCGATAGTTTCTATATCTAAATCTAGCAAATCGATTAATGCATCAAAGTCACAGATTACCAGATGGTGTTTATCATAGGCTACATAGCCTAACTTTCGTAACTCACTTAGCATGCGGTTTAAACCTTCCCGTGATGTGGCAGTAAATTCAGCTAACTCTTGGTTGCTTAATGCAATGTCGATATAAATACCGTCATCCCGCTTAACACCATAACTATTAGCTAAACGCAATAATGTAGAATAAAATGCACCTTTCTTACCGTATAATAATAAGTCTCTATACTTAGCTTGTTGTCGACGCATATGAAGCGTATAAATCTTCATCATCGCAATTGATAAGGAATGATCCTTAGCAATGGCAGGTTCTAATACATCGTAACGTATACAATAGACTGAGCAATCTTCTCTTGCAATGGCATTAAATACATACGATCTCGTATTCGTCTCATACAAAGGAATTTCCCCAAGCACATTATTCTTACCTACTAATCGTAATGCAAAAATATGTCCTGTGGATTCAAATTTCTTAATACTGAGGCGCCCTCTCTGAACGATATAAAAATGTTCTGCCTTATCGCCTTCGTGAAATAAAAATTCTCCTTTTTTCAGATGAATTACTTCACCTGGCAATGCTAGCAATTGATTGATTAACTCCTGTTCCATACTGTCACCATACATCTTTCAGTAACATCCCATACTTATGAAGTTGATATAAACTTAGCTATATCAATTTCTCAATTACATTTTAAATTTTGCGCTATGTTACTATTATAACTTATTAATAATTATATAAGTTGTGCTTTTTATCACATTCACATTATATTATATCTTATATAATAAGTGTGTGATTTTAGGCACATATTATAATGAAAGTATGGCATAAGTCAATATTTTTTTATACTAATTTGTGTCTTCGATTTACTGTGATACAAAAAGTATCACAAGTTGTACGTTGAAAGGATTAAAGGAGTGTTCTCATGTCAGAGATGAAAATGCCTCAAGTGGGTGCGAGCCGCAAAGAAATTATTGCGAACTGGCAACCAGAAAATCCCGAATTTTGGGAAAAGTTTGGCAAAAAAATTGCTAAACAAAACTTGGTAGTTTCTACCATTGCATTAACGTTATCATTTTGCGTATGGTATTTATGGTCAACCATCGCAGCACAATTAAATGGAGCTGGATTCCATTTCACAACAGAACAGTTATTTACACTGGCTGCCTTCCCAGGTTTAGTAGGTGCTACATTCCGTTTTATTTATACTTACATGCCAGCTTTAATAGGTGGTAGAAACTGGACTTTTATTTCTACAATTATTTTATTAGTACCTGTAGTATGGTTAGGCTATGCTGTACAAGATACAACAACATCTTATGAAACATTCATGATCTTAACAGCTTTGATCGGTTTAGCCGGCGGTAACTTCTCCTCCTCCATGGCTTACATCGGTAACTTCTTCCCTAAATCTGAAAAAGGTACCGCTCTTGGCATTAATGGTGGTATTGGTAACCTTGGGATCTCCGTTATCTATTTCTTAGCTCCATTCGCTATGGGTTCTGCTACATTAGGTAATATCTTCGGTGTCACACCAGCTATCGTTAAAGGCAATGCAGTATACTTAGCCAACGCGGCGTTTATGTGGATTGTGCCTTTAGTAATTATCTTAGCGTGCATGACTCGTTACATGGATAACTTGCCACTAGCAAAACCTAATCCTAAAGCGCTGGCTCAAATTTTTAGCAACAAACACACATGGGCTATGACATTGTTATATACATGTTCCTTCGGTGCCTTCTCTGGATATGCAGCAGCACTTGGTCTACTTGTTAAAACAGAGTTCCCTGAAATTCCATTTGCTCACATCGCATTCGTGGGACCTTTAGTATCTGCCAGCCTTCGTCCAGTAGGTGGTTGGTTAGCTGACAAAATCAATAGCGGTACAAAAATTACTTTCATCGGTTTGATTGGTTTATGTATCACTACTGTATTAATCGCTGTAGGCGTGGATATGCATCACTTCGACTTTTTCTTTGGAATGACTGTATTAATGTTCGTATCCTGCGGTTTCGTAACAGGATCTACATTCCGTATGATTCCTCACATCTTCACAGATGGATTACAATCTTCCTTAATTGCTGGTTTCGTAGCAGCTGTAGCGGCGTACGGTGCCTTCATTACACCAAAAATCTTTGGCTATGTATACACAACATTTGGAAGTATCCACCCAGCATTCGCAGTATTACTAGCTTTCAATATCGTAACAGTATTCGTATGTTACTGGTTCTACGTTCGTAAAGCAGCTAACATGAATGTATAATTAAATCTGATAAAAAAGAGCACGGTTCAGGCCGTGCTTTTTTGTATGCTTAACGATTCTGTTGTGCCATATGAGTTGTATTGAAAGTTACTAGAATTTGCTATTGATTCGCCTATTGTAATATTTAATCGCCTAAAAATATGGTATAATTAGGCGAATATAGAAAGGAGTAGGCGAATGAAAACTTTTAATTATTCACTCTATGAAAGTACTCTATGGGATAGTGAAATTATTAATTTATTAGCACAGATCCATGAACACAAGGGAAAACAGGAACTATTCATACAACAAAAGCCTGCTGTGCTAGATACACTAGTGGAAATTGCAAAGATTCAAAGTATTGAATGCAGTTCCAATCCTAAGTAAATCCACCATAGAAAATATGTTGAAACAATTAGTAGAAGAAAAGTACATTGAACGACACGGAAAAGGGAAAGCCACCTTTTATGTGAAGAAATAATATACCAATGAATTTAATTATACTAAACTAGTAATGCCTCGCCAACTAGTTTTACCATTGGATTATGGCATGTTGATGATAAAAGAAACAGCTCCTATGCGGTTACTCGATGCTGTATTGAAGGAATTAGACTATAAAGAGTTACAGCATTTGTATTCTTCTAAAGAAAATTTGTCAACTGATCTTGACAATATCAAATCCCATTGTTGTCATAAGGATTGGTTTGTTGTAAAATGAAGTTGAATAGCGAATGATATGACGATGATTACTTTAACTGAGCACCCTAAAACGATATAAAATACGAATTTTTGAAAGGAGCAAACATCATGGTAAATGAAATCACAAACGATTTTGCAACGCGACGTTTTCGCGTGGCAAATGTGGCAAAGGCGGGCAATGTCGCAACGCGCACGCCAATCTACAGCACGGAGTCAACGAGCGGTGTCGTCTGGGTCATAAAGCCTGGGCAGACGATTCAGCCGCACGGTCACGCCAATGCAGATGATATATGGATTTGCATTGAGGGAGAGGGCGTCTTTTACCCTACCCCCGGAGAGGAGCACCCCATCGCGAAGGGCGATGTCATCGTCTCAGCGAAGGGCATGTGCCACGGGATGAAAAATACAGGCACGAAGGACTTTGTCTTTGTTGGCATCCTTGCCCCCGTCCCTGCGGATTATTTCCCCATCGAGCCGTAAAGAGTCTGTAGACAGTAGGAACTGATCTTGACAATATCAGTATCACCCTATGGGAAATTAATAACCGTGGATATAACTGAACAACTAAATAGCTATATAAAACCTAATAACTATATTATTTCTTTTTAATATATACACCATATAAAAAGGGGCTGTAACAAAACAGCCCCTTAAACTAAAAAAGCTATGAGTTGATTTTATATATTCAACTCATAGCTTTTTTCTATATTTCTAAGAAAAAGGACCCCGAAGGGCCCTCTTCATAGTTATAGATAATCTGTTACTATATGCCACAAATCATCTATTGTCATCTCTACAGATATGCATATACATCAATATAAAAGTTGATGATATATAGTAGAAGTCTATCGTTTGTAATAAATCACAATATGACGATATGGTTCTTGTCCTTCGCTATCTGTTTTGATATGTTTTTCGTTTTGCAATGCTACGTGAATGATTTTTCGCTCGAAAGCATTCATTGGTTCTAAGGCAATTTTTTGACGTGTACGTCGTACTTTAGCGCCTAAGCGATGTGCCAATTGAATTAACGTTTCTTCACGACGGGAACGATAATTTTCCACGTCCACAACAATTTGGCAACGACGGTGAACTTCCTTATTAGCCACAAGGTTTGTTAAGTATTGGATGGCATCTAATGTTTGACCATGTTTACCAATCAAAATACCTAAATCTTCCCCATGTACTTGGAATGTGATTTTATCTTTTGTAGTCAATTTTTCAATTTGTACAGATAAACCCATCTTTCCAAACATGCCTAATAAAAATTCTTTACCTGTATCGGCAATGAAATCTTGTTCTGCTTTTGTAATACCATCTTCTACTACCACAGGAATTTCAGTATTATCTGTTTCCACAGTATCTACTGCTGTTTCTGTAACAGTTTTTACAACGGATACTACTTCTTCTACAACAGCAGTATGTTCTGCTGTTCCTTCTTCAAAGTATACGCGAACAAGAGCATTTTTTTTGCCAAAGCCTAAAAAGCCTTTTGACGGCTCTTCTAACACTTTCACAGACGTAACAACTCGACCTTGAGATTCAATTTGCGCTGTTGCTTGTGAAGTTGCCTCTTCAATCGTTTTTGCTGACACTTCAATGTAATCCATGCCTAGCCTCCTATTTGTTATTACGATAAATTAATGTTTGTTGTGCTAATTGGAATAGATTTGAAACTACCCAGTAAATTACCAATCCACTAGCAAAGTTTAAACTGATATAGCCAATGAATAGTGGCATAAAGATGTTCATAATCTTCGCTTGTTGATTATTACCACCGCTAGCAGATGTTTGTTTACTCATGATGTAAGTAGACAAGGCAGATAACACTGGTAATATATAGATTGGATCTGGATCACTCAAATTTGGTAACCATAAGAATTGCGCATATTGAGGATCATATGGATATCCTTGCAATGCATAGAATATAGCAATCAAGAATGGCATTTGCACAAGAAGTGGTAAACAACCAGCTAATGGGTTGATGCCTAAGTCTTTGTACATTTTCATAATTTCTTGCTGTGCTTTTTGTGGATTGTCCTTATATTTGTCTTGGATGGCTTTCATTTTTGGTTGTAAATCAGCCATGCCTTTCATAGACTGCACTTGTTTTTGTGTCAACGGTGCTAATATAAGTTTAATAACAATGGTAAGCAAAATAATCGCGATACCATAGCTCGGGAAGCCCATCGCTTTTGTGCCCAAAAACGAATATTCCACAAGGCTTCTCATAAAATCTACTAAATATTGAAAGATTTCCATGCCTACTCCTTTTCTTGTTCTCTGTAGTATACACCTTTGTGTACCCATATACGTTATGGTATGGTCTATATTTCATCCATACAGGTACTCAGGTATTTCCAAAATTGTGCTATGGCAATGGATCGTATCCACCCTTGTGAAAGGGATGGCATTTTAAAATCCGTTTGATGCCTAAATAGCTACCTTTTAAAGGTCCATACCGTTGCAAGGCTTGCAACATGTACATCGAACAGGTGGGATAAAAACGACAAGTACTTGGCTTTAAAGGAGATAGAGCATATCGATAGAACTGAACTAATCCAATTAACAAGTAATTTACAAGTTTACTAATACCCATTAGTTTCTATCCTTTAGTAATTTACATTTTTTGAATAGACGCATCATCTCACGCTCTGCTTGTTCATACGTAGCATTGGCTAAATAACCTCGACCTACAACTACAATATGATGACCTTCGCGCAATTCATGTTGATGCAGACGATACACTTCTTTCATCAAACGTCGTGCTCTGTTGCGCTGTACTGCGCCACCTACTTTTTTACCTGTGACGAAACCAATTTTACTTTTTTGCTTTGCCACTGGCATATGATAGACTACACAAAGACGTCCCACTTCATAGCGACCGTGCTTATACACTAATTGATATTCATTGTTTTTCCGTATTCTTCTATCTTTTGTTAAACTATTCATAGTTATCCTTTAATACCGTACATACAGAAAAACTTGGCTGTACGGCCAAGTTCTCTAGCTGTATATTTGATTATGCAGATAAGCGTTTTCTGCCTTTAGCGCGTCGACGTTTTAATACTAGACGGCCACCGATGGTTTTCATACGTTCACGGAAACCATGAGTACGTTTTCTCCAAAGTGTATTTGGTTGGTAAGTACGTTTCATTACAACAACACCTCCTCATGATAGGTTTATTTTTTCGTATACCATAACATAGTAATTATATGTATAAACCCTAATTCTGTCAATATAAACCTTGTTTTTAATAGCATATATATAAACGATATGTAATATTGTTGTAATAGATATCTATATACATCTATAAATATCTCATATCGTTTATGATACTCTTTATTTCCTTATGCTAAATTCTTTACTTTCATTATAACCTTTATAGTAATAAGTAAAGATTTTTGGGAAGAACTATAGAAAAGTAAAAATGAATCCCAGAGAATGCATAGTAAAGCAAAAAA
>NZ_RQVH01000015.1:0-39816 GCF_003992185.1 Veillonella sp. CNR 79/14
GTATAAGAATATGGTATCCTTAGTAAGGTACCATGTAATATCAATTATTTTTCGTAAATTTATACAAATTACCTATTCCATTTGTATAGAAAAGAAGTGTAATTTCAAGAATATTTTACACTTTCAAATATAATAGTACTATACACCTATAACGAAAGGATTTCCATGAATTTAGATGGTTTAACATTATCTGTATTAATCCGAGAACTAAATGACCAAGTTGGTAATGGTCAAATTCAACGTATTCAGCAGATTGATAAAACAAGTATACTTTTAAAAATCAATACACCTACCACAAGTCCATACTTAGTGATTACTGTAGGCAGTGCTCCATCCATCTATATAACAGACAAGATTGTAGATGCTCCCAAGGAGCCCACATCTCTTATAATGTATTTACGGAAATACATTGAAGGAGCTCGTATCACAAATATTGAGCAACTACACGGAGACCGTATCATCCGCATCACCGCCGACAAATTAGGCTTAGATGGTTCCATCCTTGTAAATGAAATCTATGTAGAACTAATGGGCAAATATTCCAACTGTATATTTGTGCAAGATGGCACCATTTTAGAATCCCTTGTTCATGTCACACCACTTATGAATCGTGTTCGGTCAGTAGCTCCTAAATTACCTTACGAGCTACCTCCTAATACATCTCGTGTGGATCTTATGCAGTTCTCCGGTCCGGAGATAACACAATTACTCCAATCTTTTTCACAAGACACAGTGGGCAATACCATTCGTCATATCTTCAATGGCTTTGGTCCTGTCCTATTAGATGATCTATGTTATCGTATGGGGCTAACTCCTACGACACCGATGACAGCGGAGCTCATCAATAGCATCACCGAAGGACTTACTAATTTGCAATCCCAACTTCTTAGGGCACAAGGATTATTGCAATACACCACGGCTACTGGTAGACGTTTGTTAACGCCTATTCCACTCTGTGAAAGTTCTCCCCACACCATTGTTGATACTACCCAGTATCCAACAATTTCTGAGGCCCTTTCACAGGATGTGGCAAAGCTAGGAGCTATTCATACAGCAGGAAAAGAGTTAGAAAAAATTATCTCCGCCGCTATCAAAAAAGAGGAAGGTCGTCACGAAAAAATAAAAGCTGAACTAGACGACACATCCAAAGCGGATATGTATAAATCCTATGGGGATTTGCTCATGATTTATAGCTACTTGCCCCACCACTATGAATCGGAAGTGACAGTACAAAATGTATTATCTGACTCGGCTGAAGATATTACAATCCCATTGGATCCCCCATTATCCATTACAGAAAATGCGCAGGCCTATTATAAACTATATCGTAAGATGAAAAATCGTACAAAAAATGGTCAATACCAACTAGAGCAAAGCACCATGCGCCTTTCTTATTTGGAATCCATTCAATACAGTTTATCTTTGGCCACGACCAAACAGTCTGTTCAAGAAATTCGCAGTGAATGTGAAAGTGCAGGCATCTTGCGTCAATCTAAAAAGCCGATTCCTTTCAAGATTAAAAAAGACAATTTCTTGCATTTTACCATTCTTAATGGTGACGTATATGTAGGGCAAAACAACCAGCAAAATGAGTACCTTACCAACCGTTGGGCTAAACCTAATGACCTATGGTTACATACACAGCATATTCAAGGATCTCATGTTATCTTACGTTCAGATATAGAACCAGATATTAAAATGATTGAAGCCGCTGCGCAAATCGCTGCGTACTTTAGCAAAGGAAAAGATACATCTAAAGTAACCGTGGACTACACCTTAGTGAAGCACATTAAAAAGCCACCTGGATCTCCTTTGGGATATGTCATATTTAATACCCACAACGACATTGTGGTAGAACCGAAAGCACCTGAGGGGTATACAGAAAATCACTAGTTTATCTTAAGTACAAGTTAGAATATTCCTTTGTAATCTAATGGTAACCAATGATTTTAACAACATAATCAAAATATAGCAAAGGCTGTAAGCATTCATATCGTTTGCTTACAGCCTTTTTATTATTGTAATTCATATCGTATGAACTTCACTATCACTCTCGTACATCAAACTATATTCAGGTTCTTTTCCATCTATATAATCTAAAAAATATTTTAGGGGGTTAGATATTACCCAAATTGTAGCACAAAGATGATAGTTTAACGAGTTATATTTAATGATTTACACTTATCCCAATACATCTGCCATAGCTTGTACTGTTCGTTCGATAGCAATATCGATGGTCTCTTTATCTATGGTTAAAGGGGGATTAAAGTAAATGACATTCCCCAATGGTCTAAGTAGTAATCCTCTATCTAATGCTTTTTTGTAGATTTGATAGCCCATGCGCAAGGAGCCATCAAATCCTTCTTTTGCTTCTTTATTGGTAACAAGTTCGATGGCATTTATTAATCCCATACGACGGATTTCTCCTACATTGGGGTGATTACCTAAGGCTTTCAGTAAGGCATCATGTAAATAGTTACCCATTTCCTCAGCTTGTTCTAAAATATGTTCATCTCGCAATGTATCTAGTACTGCCAATGCTGCGGCACAGCCCAATGGGTTACCACTATAGGTATGACTATGCATGAATGCTTTCATCGTATGGTAATCATCGTAGAAGGCCTGATAAATTTTTTCAGCTACTACTGTAATTGACATCGGCATATAGCCACCAGTCAATGCTTTGGAGACAGTCATAATATCTGGAGAAACTCCTGCATGGTCAAAGGCAAATAACTTGCCTGTACGACCAAATCCTGTGGCAATTTCATCAGCAATCAGTAACACTCCATAACGGTCGCACAGCTCACGTAGTTTACGTAGGTATTCTGGCGGATACATTTTCATACCTGCACACCCTTGAATCAATGGTTCGACGATTACTGCTGCCAAGGTAGATCCATGTTCTGCAAAGTCTTTTTCCATATGCTCAAAACATTCACAGGAACAAGTTTCACGAGTTTTATCATAAGCACAACGATAACAGTCTGGTCCTTGTGTGTGAACAGTTTGATCCATCAACATTGGCTTATAAATTTCAGCAAACAAATCCATACTACCTACCGATAAAGCACCAATGGTTTCACCATGGTAGCTCTCACTGAGGCATAAAAATTTTTGACGCTCTGGGTGACCTGTTTGATAGTGGTATTGGAACGCCATTTTCAAGGCACATTCTACAGCACCAGACCCATTATCACTAAAGTGAAACCTTGTTAACCCTTCTGGCACTACTTCTTTCAATCGTTCAGCCAAAGTGATAGCCGAACGATGACTAAAGTTAGCAAAGATAACATGTTCCAATGTATCTAATTGATTTTTAACCGCCTCATTGATCTTTGGATGGCAATGGCCCAATAAATTACACCACCAAGAACTAATGATATCTATGTATTCTTTTCCATCTACATCATATAAATAGCAACCTTTTGCATGGTCAATTACAATGGGTGGCAATGTTTCATAATCTTTCATTTGAGAACATGGATGCCAAATTAACTCTAAATCCTTTTTTGCCCAATCTTTCATGTGTATACCTATACCTCTCTTATAATTATCTAATTATGCATGGGGATTCACAACATCCTCGTAACAATTTAACATAGTGTCCACATCCATATGCAAGGATGTTTCACCTGGTCTTATTCGATCTAAGACAGGAATTCCCATCAATCGTTCCATCATCACACAATTATCTTCTTCCATTGGGTTTCCTGTGTATTGATTCACAATGATACCTTTTACAGTAATACCTTTGGATTGCAAATAATGGATTGTCAATACAGTACTATTAATTGTTCCTAATGCTGCTGTAGCAACCACAATGGTTGGCAAGCCTAAATCTTTTACTACATCTTCTAGCATATATAGCTCTGTATCTGTCACATATAGAGGACAAATAATTCCACCACTACCTTCTACGGTTGTATAGGTATGTGATCTAGCGACGTTACAGAAATTTTGGTTCACTATGGTTCTATCGATAACTTTTCCTTCATGACGAGCCGCTAAATGGGGAGATACGGCCTCATCAAATACATAAGATAGTAAACTTTCATCCTCCTGTGAAAGTCCTGCCACTTGTTTTACATAGCCTGCATCGCTTTCAGAAATGCTAGGAGCACCGCTGACAGCTGCTTTGTAATAGGCTACATCATGGCCTGCTTCACGAAGTTTTTTGAGCCATAAAGCAGTGATATATGTTTTACCTACATCTGTTCCTGTACCTAATATATAAAGGCCTTTTGGGCTTTGATTTGTTGTCATGATTTTATCCTTTCCTACATTATTCATCATCTATGTGACTTTTACAAATATCAACATAAGGTGCATACCAACGTGTATATGCACCTTATGTCACATCTGTTATGTATACTATCGTTTTAAAATCGGAAGTAATCGTTTTGCAATCACTGCTGCCAAGATACAAAGGAAAATATCTGGAATCACTGGCAATGCAAAACAGTAGATAAATAATACATCTAGTCCAATTGGTTTTGCTAAGTATAGATCCATGATTTCATATAAGTAGACCATGCCTAAGGCATATACTATAGCTAAATTCACAAATGAAGCGGTTAGCAATGTTTTGAAAGTCACAACTGTTGCTTTTTCTATCATACGACCCGCCATAAAAGCACCAATAGCAAAGCCTAATAGATAGCCAAAGGTAGGTTTGAAGATGTACATAAATCCACCACCTTCAGTAAATATCGGCACCCCTACAAGACCAAGAATGATGTACATCGCCACACTCATACCGCCTAATCGACTTCCCAAGATTAAACCAGCTAATGTGGTAAAGAGCAATTGCAAGGTAAATGGTAAATTAGGAATAGGAATCTTAATAAATGCCCCTACTGCTACCAAAGCCACAAATAATGCGGTCATCGTAATTTGTCTTGCACTCATCGCTCCTGTTACATTTGTTTCTTCTTTCATGATAGGACCCTCCCTTGAGCCACAACATAAGATGATAAAAAATGTCTTTCAAGTAGTATTAAAACACTATTGCTTTTTATTGTCAACTCCAATATAATTACTAGGAGTTTACAATAAAAAGAAACGACCTATCCTATCATATATCATGATAGATAGATCGTTTGTATATTATTAGATACATCAAAGATTTATAACTATACTATAATAAATATATCCAAAAGTTAATACTCCCTCCACGGGGTGTAAAGCTTTAATGACTGCACGCTATTTATTTGCAATTAACTGTTCCACCACAGGAATTTGAACCGTATCTTCTTGTTTCCACGTCAAAGGCACCACAGATATGTATCCTTCTTTGATATGTCCCACATCGGTTGGTTTATCTTCCTTATGAAATCCTTGGTCGCCTACAATCCAATAGTACTCTCTACCCTTAGCATCTTGGCGCACATCAATGACATTCGTATACTCTTGAAAGCCTTGATGGAATACTTTCACTTGCTCCCAGCCAACAGGGCCTTCTTTTAGGAAATTGACATTTAACAACCCTTCATATTTTCCTTTTTCGTATATAACTCTGATAAAGTCAGTAATAAAAGGCAATATTTCCTCCATACGTTTGACGGTATATTTCTCAAGGGATAAAGCCAAGGATGGAATGCCGTACATCAATCCCTCTAATGCGGCACCTACAGTACCTGAATACACTGCATCAGACCCCAGATTAAATCCATGGTTGATACCAGATACAACTAAATCAGGACGATCATTTTTTAATAAATAAGATAAAGAAAACTTCACGCAGTCTACTGGCGTGCCCTCCACAAAGAGCATTCTTGGGTTGTCACCCTCTTCACTCATCTCTTTTGCTCGAATCGGTACCTGCACCGTTAACGCACTAGATTTAGCACTTTGCTCCACCTTAGGTGCTACCATTGTTACCCGATGGTGCTTTGCTAACTCCTGTGCTAAACCTTGTATACCTGGGGCCCATAAGCCGTCGTCATTTGTTAATAAAATATGCATAGTTTCTCCTATCTAATAGTAATAGTACATATACTATTGTATAGTAAATTGACTAATATTTCTATATTTGTAAGATTCCGAATATATTTATTTTAAAATTATATCGAACATAAAAACGGCTAGCCCATTTTTAGGACCAGCCGTTACTTTGTTCGATATTATACTATTCTATTATTCTTCAATAGCGGAGATTTTATCCACACGTTTTGCATGCCGACCGCCTTCAAACTCAGTATGCAACCAAATGTCCACGATTTCTAATGCCAAACCTTGACCGATAACACGTTCACCCATAGTTAGTACATTAGCATTGTTATGTTCGCGACTAGCGTGAGCAGAGAATGTATCATGACATAACGCCGCACGAACCCCTTTTACTTTATTCGCTGCAATACCGATACCGATACCTGTACCACATGTCAAAATACCACGATCAAATTCACCAGCTGCTACTGCTTCTGCCAATGGTTTTGCCACATCTGGATAATCCATGGAATCTGTGGAGTACGTACCAAAATCTTTGTACTCAATGCCTTGTTTCTCTAGTAAGCCTTTAATAGCCTCTTTTAAATGAAATCCACCATGATCACAACCAACTGCTACTTTCATTTTGTCCTCCTTTATTTAAAACGTCGTTCACCTTTTAATTACTTATGTAATTCAATCCCTTTTCGTATATGACGTACAATCTGTTCCGCTGTTTTAGTATATATTTCTTGAGATTGTCCAAATGGGTCTTCTACGTCCCCAACTTCGCCACCAAATTCAGCAAGGGTCATAATTTTTTTACTATCGAAAGGAAATTGGCGAAGTAATATTTTTTTATGATCTTCTGTCATTGCCAATACATAATCTGCGGCTTTCACAAAATCTACTTTTAATGGGCGAGAGCTGTGTTCGCTAATATCTTCGCCTACTAAATCACGAACTGCCTCCACAGCTTCGTCGCTCACCTTAGCTCCAGGAACACAAAATAATCCTGTGGACAAAGTCACTACCTCTATACCAAGCTCACGCCCTACAGCACGGGCAATTCCTTCTCCCATAGGACTACGACAGGTATTTCCTGTACAAACAAATAATAAATTCATAATTACCTCTACTATCATTTACACAAATTGTACATGACCACCACTAGCCTTCTCTAAGCGATTCATAACGGCCACACCAAGTCCTACCGGAGCACAGCCTTCCACAAGTAATGTATCCACACCCATGTCGTTGAACTGTAATAAACTATCATATAAACGGTTGGCCAATGCCATAGGCTCTGCTTGTTCACCATATACAATGATATCTACTGAAAGTGTAAAATTGGGAAGTACTGTATTTAAATTTTCCAAAGTTTCCTCTGAAAGTAATAACCCAATTCTCAGCGTTTCCTTGCAATCTTCTTGTAGAACAGCTTCTTGCTGAACCATCTTATCTATGATGTCTTTCATATGTTCCGCTACTGTTAATGACTGTCCCACTAGTACTTGTACCGGCATGTCTGGTGCATAATGGCGATATTTCATACCTGGCGCTTTGGGCGCCTCTGTAGGATCATGCAATGCCGTATCATATACCACATGGTCAGTTACCATTTCTAGCATCTCTTTTGTGACACCACCGGGACGCAAGATAATGACAGTATTATCTTCTACTTGTACTACTGTAGATTCCACTCCAATTTCACAGGGACCTGCATCCACTATCGCATGAATACGACCTTTCATATCATGTAGAACTGCCTCCGCAGTTGTCGGACTTGGTCGACCTGAGAGATTGGCACTAGGTGCTGCAATAGGCACACCCGCAATACGTATCATCTCACGACACACCTCATGGTCTGGGCATCGTAATGCCACCCGTGAAAGTCCACCGGTCGCACGCTCTGGCACTAGCGCAGACTTTTCAAAGGTAATCGTCAAAGGACCTGGCCAAAAGGTATCCATTAATCTTTGTTCTAAAGGAGAGATATGTTTAACTAAACGGTGTACCATAGACTGATCACATACATGTAAAATTAAAGGATTATCAGAAGGTCGCCCCTTTGCAGCATAAATGCGATCCATCGCATCTGCTGCCAGTCCATTAGCTCCTAAGCCGTAAACCGTCTCCGTAGGTATAGCTACTAAATCGCCTACACGAAGCAAAGTGCCCGCTAACTCCATATCATTTGCAGTTAATAACTGTGTCTCAATATGATCTAATGTTTCCATATCGTACCTCCTTTCCTATGCACTATTATATCACTATTTACGTTGTATCTTCCAACGCACTTCACGAATAATACCAGCTATATCATGTTGATACACTGGTTCTCCATAGCATCCTGTTTCTACGGCTAGCTTTGATACAGCGTCTTCTTGACCTTGTCCAATTTCGATGACAAGGTATCCACCGTCTTTCACAAAACGCCAACCTTCACGAATGATAGGAATATAAAACTCTAATCCTGTAGTTCCTCCATGAAGGGCAATATGAGGTTCATGTAATACTTCTTGAGATAATGTGTTCATCTCTGCGGTAGTAATATATGGTGGGTTTGATACAAGCACATCAAATATACCTTCTAAGAATGTTTGTTGCTCATCAAATAGAGACTTACAAGCATCCAATACCGCACTATATTCAGTACCTTTGCCTACTTTCACCTGTTCTAATAGTTGCTTTATATCACTTTCACAGAACCTTGAAACATCGGCTAATTCTAAGGATACGCGATTCTCCTCAGCTACTGCTAATGCTTTGTTGGAAATATCTACACCTACACCAGTGGCATTGGGCAAATAATGCAATAGACTTAATAAAATGGTACCGGGACCTGTACATAAGTCTAAAACGCGTGGCGATGCATCCACATCATAAAGAGCTAGTATATCCTCAATTAATGTTTCCGTATCAGGACGGGGAATCAATACATGCTCGTTCACATGAAAGTCTAACCCCATAAATTCTTTATGCCCTGTAATGGCTGCTACGCTATACCCCTTCGCACGCTGTACCACTAGAGGTCGATAGGCATCTAATTCAGCCTTGTCCAACGGACGGTCAAAATTGACATATAAATACATGCGGTCACATCCCAAACTATGAGAAAGCAGTACTTCCCCATCCAAGCGGCTTGATTCTATGCCTTTGGAGCGAAAATACTGCTCTGTCCATTGGAGCATGCGACTAATTGTCCATAACTCATTATCCATGTTGATTTGCCTCTTGCATTTTAGCGGCTTGTTCTGCTGTGATTAAAGCTTGGATTAATTCATCCATATCCCCATTTAATACAGCATTTAATTTGTATAAAGTTAAGTTAATACGATGGTCTGTCACACGACCTTGTGGATAGTTGTACGTACGAATACGCTCGGAGCGATCCCCTGTACCCACTTGGCTTTTACGGTCTGCTGCCATAGCGGACGTCGCTTCTTGCTCTGCTTTATCTTGTAATTTAGCACGCAATACGCGCATTGCTTTTTCACGGTTTTTGAGCTGAGAACGCTCATCCTGACAAGCTACCACAATACCAGATGGTTTGTGTGTAATACGGACAGCTGACTCCGTTTTATTAATGTGCTGTCCACCTGCACCAGATGCACGGTATGTATCGATTTCCAAATCTTTTTCATTGATTTCGATGTCGATATCTTCTGCTTCTGGTAATACCGCTACCGTTACAGTAGACGTATGGATACGTCCAGAAGATTCTGTATCTGGAACACGTTGCACACGGTGTACGCCACTTTCAAATTTTAACTTAGAATATACACTGTCGCCTTCGATGGAGAATACGACCTCTTTGAAGCCCCCTAATTCAGGCTCGTTCGCATCGATGATGGTACATCTCCAGCCTTGTGTTTCTGCGTACTTTGTAAACATGCGGAATAAATCTCCTGCGAACAAAGCTGCTTCATCACCACCGGCACCACCACGAATTTCAACGATAATATTTTTATCATCGTTCGGATCTTTTGGTAATAGCAAAATATGTAATTCTGCCTCTAATTCATCTCGACGAATTTTTAATTCATTCAATTCTTCTTGTGCCATAGCACGGAAGTCTTCATCTAGGCTTTTATCACCTAATACTTCTAACGCTTCTTCAATGCCGGCTAAGACTTGTTTATATTGACGGAATGTGTTCACTGTATCCGTCAATGACGCATGTTGGCGAGTCAGTTTACGCCATTCTTCTTGGCGAGCAATCACATCTGGGTCAGAAATGCGCTGTTCCAAGTCTAAAAATTTATCTTCAATCACTTGCAGTTTATCTACTAACACGGTGACTCCTTTCTAATTTTCTTCGTAAGCATCTTCTTCACTAGGTCGCACAGATTGTAAGGCACGAATGGCCACTTCAATTTGGTCATCCTCTGGCTCTCTCGTAGTCATATATTGTAGGGCCAAACCAGGAGCAATGATAGCTTTCATGAGTGGATGCTGTGTCCGTCCAGCTAGGCGAATCAATTCATAGGAAATTCCAGCCACCACTGGCATCAAGGCTAATCTAGATACTATACGTTCCAATAAATTAGGCCAACCTAGAAATGCGAATACAACAATACTCACTACCATGACGAATAATAAGAAATTAGTACCGCACCGTGCATGTAATCTAGAATGATTTCGCACATTTTCCACGGTTAATTCCATATCATTTTCATAGGTGTGTATCGTTTTATGCTCTGCTCCATGATACTGAAAGACACGCTTAATATCTGGAGTGAGTCCAATAGCAAAAATATATAATAAAAAAAGGATTAAACGAATAATTCCTTCATATAAATTCAATATCATATGATCTGTGCCTGCACCTGGCATAAATTTTGCCAACCATGTCGGTAAGGCGATAAATAATGCTGCTGCAATGAGTACAGATACAGCCATAGTGATGGCAATTTCTTTGTTGGATACCTCTTCCTCTTCTTCTCCAGAGGCCTGTGCCGAAAAGGATAAGGCTTTCATACCAATCACTAAGGATTCAAATAAAGCTACTACTCCACGCAGAAATGGCAACTTTAATACGGGATACTTGTCTTGGATAGATTTCGTAGGTTCTTCTTTAACCGTGATGGTTCCATCTGGTTTTCGACAAGCTGTGGCCATAATCTTAGGACCACGCATCATAACCCCTTCAATGACGGCTTGTCCACCTACATATTTTTTTACTCGTTCCTGAGTCATAGGGTCTCCTGTAAAACAAATATAGGCAGAGCCTTAGCTCTGCCAATTAATTTGTATAGGTTATTTACGTAATTATTTTCCGTAACGTTTGTTAAATTGTTCGATACGACCACGAGCTTTAGCCGCACGTTGTTGGCCTGTGAAGAATGGATGGCAGTTGGAGCAAACGTCCACGCGAAGATCACCTTTAACAGAACCAGTTTTGAATGTGTTTCCACAACCGCAAGTTACAGTTGCTTCCGCATAATTAGGATGAATTCCTTCTTTCATGTATATACACCTCTTTTCAACGTCTAAACTTTTCCTATAGATTATATCACGAATGCTATACTCTATGCAATACTAGGGACTATGACTTATTCAGATTTTTCTGCTTCTAATTTTTTAGCCTCTGCTCGTTCTTGTTTTGCTTCTTCTAAAGCTTCTTCTAAATCTACAGAGTTTAAGATTTCTTTTAGTTCTAAAATTTCTTCTAATGTTAAGGTGACACCTTTTGTCATTTGTGAGTAATCTTCATCCCAAGCACGGATATCGAATTTAGGATTGTAACGTCCCCAGCTTGTGCATGTTAATTGCTTTTTCATGCCATCTTTATTTTCTGAAAGTGTACCTAGTACTTTATAAATTGAATAATTCACCACAGCCATGATTAGCCCTCCTCTGCTTCTGTATTCGTTTCTGTTGGCACTGGTACAACCTCACTAGCTAGTGTGGCTAATGCTTTGCCCCAGTTTGTTTCAGCTTGCGCTTTTTCTGTTTCATATTGTTCTAATGAGGTTTTGAAAGATATGGCAAATGTAGCTAACGCCTCTTCTTTCACCACTTGACGACGGCAACTACCCATTAATTGTAATAAGGCTGGTGTGGTAGTTACCATGGACGCTAATGTACGTACTACTCGTTTTCCTTCTTCACTATTGAAATACGTATACCATAAGAATGGTGCACTTGGATGGTTAAAATACCAACGATATTCTACTGTATTATCTTGTAAAACAGATTGTTCCATCGCATACTGTACGGCTTCATTCTCTGGGGATGCCCCTAAAGGAATGCCACTCTTTTGCTCCAATGTAACAGACACATCGATGCCTTTCATAGATACTTGTAAATAATATCCCTCCAAAGCTTCAAACATGCGTTGCATGTATGTTGGAATACGATAGTCTCCATGCATATATCCATCTTCACCCATGGTTGGATGTTTTGGATTCATACTTACTTGTACACCATATAGTGAAAGTCCATAGTGAGCCAAACTAAATGTTTCCATAGATGCCAAAACTTCGTGAGGCAATGGAATGAAGTTGGTTTGCTTATACCCATCTTCAACGATTTCACAAATGGATAAATCTACTTTTTTCACAGGTCCTAAGCCATAGCGGAATTCATAGGTTTGCAATGGGGCCCATTCTCGAACGACTTCTAAATGATTTTGAAGAATCATGAACTGTAAGGCTACTCGATTCATATTCAACTGATCTTGTACGGCAGACACTGGAATGAAGTAACGTACAGTGCCTTTTTCGCTTACATTATTCACACGAGCCGCCATTTCTTCCATCGTCGTTACTGGTGCTGTGAACATGCCAGATGTAGCTGCTACAATGTGGTCAAAGATAACATCTTCTGGCCATTCATTGATCACTGGTGCTAATGGATATAGACTACGGAATAGGTCATAGCAGCTTTCAGAGGCTGTATAAAACAGCAAACGATCTGTGGGAAGGGTTTGCATTATTTCTTCTGCAATGGCTGCATATTCCTCAAAATAGGCAAAAAGAATTATACCTTCTGTATTCTTGTGGAAGTCGATAACTTCTTTGAACGGTACAGTCCATTGACGACCTGCGGACACACCTTCATAATAGCCAGTAGCACTGATGAAATCCATTAATTCTACGCTAAAGGAAATGCCGTAAATGTCCTTAAAGCCTGCTTCATCATATGGCAAGGGTCCAAACATATCTACTGTGGATGTTTGAGCAAGCTCAAACAATTCTTTCGGCGTAATCCCCCACTCACGGACTTCACCGCTTTGGGTGATGATTTGATCTAATACACGGAATCTTGCTATTTCCTGTACGATAGCAGGACCTGTAACACCTACTTTTGTAAAAGTTTCTATGAGATGTCTCATTTGTTCTGTCATACTATACCTTCCCTGCCGATTGGCATACATCATATAAAGGACATTCGTCACATAATGGTTTTCGTGCTTTACAAATTTTTCGACCGTGCCAGATCATCCAATGATGTGCGGCACTCCAGTGTTCCATAGGAATTGCTTTTTTCAGTTTCTTTTCTACTTCGTCTGGTGTTTTACCCTTAGCAATACCTAAGCGATTGGATACACGGAACACATGCGTGTCTACCGCAATGGCTGGTGTATCAAATAGTATGGATACTAATACATTGGCTGTTTTACGACCAACCCCTGGCAATGTGACTAAGGTATCAAAATCTCGGGGCACTTCACTATTGTGTTGTTCCACTAAAATTTTGCATGTTTCATGAATATGTTTAGCTTTAGAACGATATAACCCGCAATCTTTAATGAGCGCCTCTAATCCAGGTATACCTAATTCATACATGTCTTTAGGATCGCTATATTTCGGAAAGAGTCGTTTTGTTACAATGTTGACTCGTTCGTCAGTACATTGTGCAGATAATGCAACTGCTACTAGTAATTCAAAAGGCGTAGTAAATTCTAGTGCCGGTTTTGCATCATGGTAGACTTCTCCCAATATTCGTATTTGCTCTGCCTTGATGGCTTTTGTGATTCGCATCGGAGCCTTCTCCTCTAAGATGAAAAAACTATATAAATTGTGTTATAATATAAATCTACAATGAATATCATCGATTAGATACTTTCATCTAACCAAGTATATAAAGTATCATACCATAAAGAAAGTCTACTAACAAATAAGGAGATTATCTATGACTGAACAAGAAAAAAAAGAAATGACCATGGAAGAAGCATTAACACGCATTAATGCATTGGCAGCGAAAAAAAAATCTGGTCAAACTTTAACAGAAGAAGAATTAGCAGAAAAGAAAGATTTATATGAAGTGTATTTAGGTTTTATCCGTGCCCAAGTGGTACAACATTTGGAATCTATTGAGTTTGTAGATGCTGAACCTGAAGCAGATACTGTGGAAGTGGATGTAGATTTAGACATAAAACACTTACGGAAGAAGTATTAATATGTCTCAATACACAGAAAAGGATTTGCGCATTTTAGAAGAACCCTTTGTGGAAATCAGAAAAAAGGTAAAAATTCTACTTCGTATGGGCTGTTTATTATCTGAAAATGGAGCCAATGCGAACCAAATTGTTCGAGATATGCGTCGCGCAGCCGCATATATGGGAATTCCAGCAGATCATCTTCATATCCATATTGCCTACTCTAATATTTTAATTAATATTCATAGTCCAGAAGATTGCTTTACATCCTTTAGAAATGTCCAATATTTAGGTGCTAATATGGATATTATTTCCGCCATTAGTGTCTTAACTTGGACTGCATTACGTAATGAGTATACTCTTGATGAATTTTCCCAAAAACTCGAAGAGATTGCTAAAAAAGATCCTCCCCATTCGGATGCCACATCTGCCATCTTTGCAGGATTTGCCTGTGGTGCTTTTCCTATCTTATTTGGGGGTACTATTATCTCTGCATGGATTACAACATTCTGCGCTCTCCTTGGATTTATTATACAATTGATATTAAAACGTTTTCAAATTAATGGGTATATCAGTATCGCCTGTGCTGCTGCGGTATCTTCTGGATTAGCCTTTCTATCCGGATGTATTTTTGACTCTGCCGATGTCATCTATGCTATGATTGCTTGCACATTGTTTATGGTTCCTGGCATTCCTCTCATTAATACAGTCGATGATTTGCTAAACAACTACATTTTGGCAGGAATATCTCGATCTGTACATACGTTACTCATTGTGGGCAGTATGACTGTAGGGATTAGCATGGCTCAATACTTCAATCATTCTTATGATTTCACCCATTTAAGTATTGTTCCAGACAGCATTTCCATTGTTTTATTAGGTGCTGCCGTTGTGGGTGCTGCAGGCTATGCTGTCATGTTTTATACTCCAAAGCGTCTACTCCCACTCATAGGTATTGGTGGCCTCATTGCTATTTTAGTAAAAAATACGCTCATATTATACTTAGGATTTTCTGTGTTTGGCGCTACTTTCATCGCTGCTGCTATGGTCAGTTTATTTTCTCTGAAAGCAGCTCGTTATTCCCATACATCCTCTAAAGTATTAGCGATTCCATCAGCGATTCCTCTTGTACCTGGCGTATTTATCTATCGATTTTTATATGCCATGTTACATATTAATTCTCTCACATCTGCAACCTTAGTCGAAGCCATTCAAAGTGGAGTCACTGCCATCCTAATCATCATATCCATCGGTGTGGGCGTTGCTATTCCTTCTATTCTAGCTGGTAAAATATTAGATGCTAGAAAAGAGAAAAAACTAGAAAGTTTATTAGATAAACGGTATACATAAGAAAAGGACTGATATCTCAAAGATATCAGTCCTTTTTGTGTATTATAGATGAGCTTCTACAGCTGCTTTTAATTCTTCTAATGGAATGAAACCGATTTTGCGATCTACGATTTCACCATTTTTGAAGATAGCAAAAGTAGGAAGAATTTCAATTTTGAAGAATTGTGCCAATTCAGGTTGTTCATCAGTGTTTACTTTTGTTAATGTCACTTTGTCGCCTAAGGCAGCTGCCAATTCATCATATACTGGCATCATGCGAACACAGTATCCACACCATGGTGCCCAGAAATCTACAACAGTTACTTTATCATTTGTTGCTACTACTTCTTTAAAATTTGCAGATGTTACATCAATAATTGCGCTCATATAAGCCTCCTATTAAATTTGAATCAATACACAGTCTTGAATCACTTCAAGACCTAATTCAGTTGCCTTTTTCACTACTGCCGGTTTATCCGCACCTGGTTGTAGCCAAACGGTCTTAACCCCTAACTCTTTACAACTATCTAGAGCTTCTAAACCAACTTTTTCTGGCACAACAAAGTCGACTACAGTAGGTACTACTGGCAACTCATGCAAGCTTGGATAGCATTGTACGCCATCGATAGATGTAATATTAGGATTCACTGGATACACTGTATATCCTTTATTGACAAGATGTTTGAAAATCTTATATCCGAACTTATCGGTTCTTGTTGTGGCACCTAAAACGGCCCACGTTTTTTCTTGGATCGCTGTTTCCATTGACATACGTATCACCTCGTTACTGTACTATCATACCATAATATCGAAATTTGTCAATTTAATTGTATCTTGTTTTAATAGTTTCTTTGGAATTGTAATCTCCAATAGTTCTGAAAGCCCTATGTGACCGCTAAGAGGTAAGTCCCCCTTTGTGAGTAATCCTGTTTCTAATGCAAACCATGCCCACAATCTCTCTGGTGTAGCCCCTTGGTTCTGCAGATCACGTATGGTTATACTTTGTTGCCGTTTAGACAGACGATACCCTTCTGCATCCACTAGCATAGGGGCATGACCATATTGCAAAGAAGGAAACCCCAAGGCTTGGGCCAGCGCAATTTGATGACCCGTCACAGGCAGTAAATCATTACCACGAACTACTTCTGTGACACCCATTTCATAATCATCAATGACCACCGCCAAATGATAGGCAATCATTCCATCCCATCGCTTTAACACGATATCATCATTACAAGATTGGATTTCATAATCTATCGTGCCTCGATATATGTCCAGAAAGGATCCTTTTATATTCTCCATATGAAATCGCCAAGAAGGTGGTCTTTCACCTATAGTCGGCTCATGGGTTAAACAATATCCATCGTACACATGATTGGCTTCACCTTGATGAGGAGCGCTACTGATTTCCTGTAAGCGCGCTCGATTACAATAACACGGATATAACCGTTTTTGGCTATGTAATTCTTGTAAATATCTCTCGTATATATCCAAACGTTCGGATTGATACGTAGGTGCTTCGTCCCAAGTAAAACCAAGCCAAGATAAATCTTCTAGTATATGTTCTGCATAGATTGGTTTAGACCGTTGTGTATCTACATCTTCTATGCGCACTATATATTCACCATCTTGATGCCGTGCAGACCAATAGGACAAAAATGCTACCCACAAATTCCCTACATGCATATGGCCTGTAGGACTGGGTGCAAAACGACCTTTCATAGAAACCTCCTAGGCCTCTTCGCTAAGGTGTTCCCACCTCTCATAGAGAGCCTCTAACTGTGATGTTGTATTGGCTAACTCTTGAGACAATCGTTCATATTCTGATATATCTCCTTGTATAGATGGGTCCTGTAGCTGTACCGTATACATTTTAACTGTCGCCTCATACCTTGCAATATCTGATTCTACTTTGGCTAATTCCTTTTCCAGCATAAAAGAATTCGTTTTCTTTTTAGGGGCTGTCACTGCTTCTGAATAGCTAGTATCTTGTTCCTCTGTTATAGCAGCCTCAGATATACCTTTATGTATCTCACCATTAGAATCAGTACTCACTGCTGTACCTCCAGCATTGTCGGCCTTTCCTGCTGTATTGCTGGACATATTGTTGCGTTTCATCTGCTCAACTTCTAATCGTTGGGCTGCTAACACTGATCGTTCCAACATTTTTTCTTTATAATACGAATAATTGCCATGAAACTCTTCAATGCCACCATTATCTAAGACCACAATGCGTTTTGCCACAGCATCCAACAAATATCTGTCATGGGAAATAATGAGCAATGTGCCCTCAAACTGTTGTAAGGCTTGCTCCACTGTTTCTCGTGTAGGGATGTCTAAATGATTTGTCGGTTCGTCAAGGATTAAGAAGTTACGGCCTTCTAAAAATAACTGTAATAAAGCTACCCTAGCACGTTCTCCACCAGATAAATCTCCTATTAACTTGAATACATCATCACCTCTAAATCGAAAGGCACCTAATACGCTACGAGCAGATTCTTCTGACATATCATAAGGAGCCATGATCTCTTGTAACACAGACCAACTAGGGTGTAATTCTTCATGTTCTTGCGAGAAATATCCTGTCTGTACACGATTTCCAGTTGTAATCGATCCATCCAGTGTATTAAGTTCCCCCATAATTGTTTTTACAAAAGTCGATTTTCCAGCTCCATTCGCACCAATTAAGCCTACCACATCTCCTCGACGTAAGGTCGTTGTAATATGTGTAGCCACTGGATGTTCTACATCATATCCAATGGACACATCTTCCACCATCAACACTCTGTCTGCACTCATTTCTGCCTTAGGAAAGGTAAAAGCAAACTCTCTATCTTGGTCTGGTGCCTCTAATCTTTCTAGTCTATCTAACTGTGATTGACGACCACGAGCCATTTTAGATTTTATGCCTGCTCGATATTTGTCAATATATTCTTCCGTTTTACGAATGTGTTCCTGTTGCTTTTCATACGCACGTTGATACGCCACTCGTTGCTGCTCTCGTTGTTTCAAGAACTGGCTATAATTACCTTTATAGGTATGCACTTTATGATGAGATAATTCTACCACTTCTGTCGCCACTTGATCTAAGAAATATCGGTCATGACTGATGATGACAATGCCACCTTTATAGGATTTTAAATATCCCTCTAACCACTCTAACATTGGCATATCTAGATGGTTAGTAGGCTCATCAAGAAATAAAAAATCAGGACGACGCACCAAGGCTTTCGCCAAGTTAATACGCGTTTTTTGTCCCCCAGAAAATTCACTGGCTTTCTTCTTTAAATCTTCGTCACTAAATCCTAACCCATAAGCAATACGTTGGCTTTGTTTTTCATAATCATAGCCACCAAGCCATTCTAATCGCTCTTGTAAATAGGATAAACGACGCAAGTCCTGTTCTGTGGCATCTCGATTTTCTAATTCTGTCGTTAACGCTTCTAACTGGGATTCTAAGTGCTGTACATCAGCCCAAGCCGTTTGAATTTCTTCTTCTAAACTAGCATCACCTAAATTTACATCTTGCTGTAAATAGCCTATAGTGATACTACTGTCTTTCACAATGATCCCCGCATCATGTTCTTCTATGCCTAGTATGCATTTCATCAACGTCGATTTACCTGCCCCATTCGGGCCAACTAAAGCGAGACGTTCTCCTTGTCGTATGGTAAAAGATACATTAGAGAAAATTTCTCGTATCCCAAAGGATTTCCCTAGTTTTTCTATTCGGATCTGTTCCAAAATACTTCCCCTATCCTATTTTTATTCCTTATACAAAAGTATTACCAATACATAGTATCTAAAAAATATACCATTTATCTTAGTAAATAGTATAGGTAGTTTATAAACTAAGTAATACTTCTTGTAAATGATTCGTCAAAGCTTGTTCAAATTTATCTATCGTAGTTGCGTCCAAGTCATGTGTAATTCCTGGATAGCCTTGTTGTCTAGTTTCACCAAAAAATTCATCGCGGAATGTATTATAAAATAAGACGACTCCTGTTTCCTCATTATCTTTGATATAGGTGCCAATAATATAGGAACCATTAATCATGTCTAATGCAGTATGAGGAGTCACATCTAAATGATATTCTGCGATTGTTTGTGGCAATGCCTCTGTATAATTCCACTGATGTATACCTTTTTTCTTGTATTCGTACACAAATCCTTCTTGTGGCGCCATAAATCGTGTCATCATAGATGCTTTATAGTTGGCCTTTAGGTTCTCCATAAATGGGGTTAAAGACTCACGTATAAAAGCAATGTCTACAAACTCTACTAAAGGTATTGTAATACGTACCATATAATCCCCTACTTCCGTATCATAGAGAGCTGACCAACGCCAATTTCTATCATTTGTATAATAAAAGATACTATATACAGTAGATGATAAGGCTTTTTGTTCCACCACTAAGTGAAAGTCTCCAATAGTGGATTCTAACCATGATAAATCGAGGGTTTCACATTCTTTTATGATTGTATCCATGGACTCTTTCCTTATCGTAGTTGACTATATAATGCTTGATACTGTGATTCATGCGCTATCACGCGTTTCACGTAATCTTTTGTTTCTGGAAATGGTATTTTGTCTATATCATCAAAATTATCATCCCAGCCATAGGTCTGCATCCATTCCTCCACATGACCACGTCCTGCATTGTACGCTGCTAAGGCTAAGATTTCGTTACCTTTAAATTCTTCTAATAAATATGATAAATACCAAGTCCCTAATTGTATATTCGTGTTCGGTTCCTTAATATCTTGGTCAGATAGGCTAGACTGATTTAATTGTTCTCCAATCCAGTGCGCTGTTTCTGGCATTAACTGCATCAATCCAATAGCCCCTGGTAAAGATTTTGCATTCGTATCAAATTTACTTTCCGTATAGATAACAGCCGCAACCATAGATGGTCTTACATGGTAAGTAGATGCATTTTTCATTACCGCGCTTTCATATACCAACGGATACGCATACTGTCTAGCTAAATAGGGTTGTCCATATTGCACATAGTAGGCCGTAAGAACAACGATTAGCCAAGCAAATGCTGTGGATACCCTCATAGTTCCTCCTTCTGAAAGTGAATTTTCGCTGTTTTCCACAATTTTCGTAATTGTTTTTCTAACTGTTTCATAGTCCCTGAATTATCAATAACTACTGTGCTCAATGCACGCTTTTCATCTAAACTCATTTGGCTGTGGATTCTATCTAATGCTTCTTGTTCAGAATAACTATTGCGTTTCATCAGCCGTTCTAACTGAGTAGCAGGATTCACATAGACCAACCAAATTTCATCCATACGTGCATACCAATCTGTTTCAAACATCAATGGTATATCATAGATAATAGCCTGCTTTCCTTTTGCTTCCCATTCTTCTGTCAATTCTTGTATACGATGTCTAATATGGGGTTGCAGTATAGAATTTATGGTCTCCAAGGCTTCTGGATCAGAAAATACTAGGCTACCAATATAGGCACGATGTAACGTACCATCTTCTAGCACTGTATTAGGTCCAAAGGCCTCTACCAATTCCTGCAAACCTGGTGTCCCCGGCTCTACTACTTCTCTAGCCACTACATCTGCATCAATATAGGGAACACCTTTTTTTTGTAACCATCGTAACACTGTACTTTTACCAGAAGCAATGCCTCCTGTGAGTCCGATTTTATACATATTTACACCCCACATTTGATTCTAGTCATACTCAACTATTATTATACACAAGCTATTCCATAAAAATTGTAAAAGCCTACTATTTTACATCTGCCCAGTTCTGTGCACTGTGCACATCTACCTGCAATGGCACTCGTAATGTCACTACTTGTTCCATACAATTACGCAACAGAGTTTCTACTTGCTCTTGTTCCGATTCTACTACTTCTAGCACTAGTTCATCATGTACCTGTAATAAAATACGAGATTGTAAGCCTTGCTCTTCTAGCGCTTGTTCTACTTGGTTCATGGCTAACTTAATAATGTCTGCCGCTGTCCCTTGAATTGGCGTATTCATAGCTGTACGCTCTGCAAAGGAACGACGATTAAAGTTACGGCTATTAATATCAGGCAATGGGCGAACACGGCCAAACATAGTGCGTACAGATCCAGTTTCATGGGCTTCTTGCACCATGCGGTCCATGTACCCTTTAATTTGTGGATAACGACTGAAATATAACTCAATATATTCTTTTGCTTCTGCTCTCGTAATACCTAAGTCACGAGACAAGCCAAAGTCACTAATACCATAAATAATACCGAAGTTGATAGCTTTTGCATGGGAACGTTCTAGTGGCGTTACTTCTTCTAAGGATTTACCTAATACTTCTGCTGCTGTAAAACGGTGAATATCTTCACCATTTTGGAATGCTTGAATTAAGGCAGGATCCTCTGACAAGTGCGCCAAAATACGTAATTCTATCTGAGAATAATCGGCACTAATGAACATATCATATCCATCATGAGGTTTAAATAAAGCTCGAATTTCTCGGCCTTTTTCACTGCGTACAGGAATATTTTGCAAATTCGGATCGGAACTACTTAAACGACCAGTAGCTGTTACCATTTGATTAAAAGAAGTATGAATCCGATTAGTATGAGGATTTACAAGTCCTTCAAACCTTTCTAAGTAGGTAGATACCAATTTTACTACTGAACGATAGGCCAAAATTTGTTCTACAATTTCATGGTCATTTCTGAGCATGTCTAGGACTTCAGCATCCGTAGAATAACCAGTTTTTGTTTTCTTAATCACTGGCAATTGTAATTTTTCAAACAAGATAACACCTAATTGTTTTGGCGAATTAATGTTGAAAGTTTCTCCAGCCAATGTAAATATCTTTTCTTGTAGTTCACTAACCTCTACTTTGAAGCGTTCCAATGTAGTGTGTAATTGGTCTACATCCATGTAAATACCATTTTTTTCTAGTACACATAGAGTACGTAATAATGGCAATTCAATATCTCGATATAAGTCCCACACACCTGCTACTTCCATCTCTTCCGTAGCCTTCTCGTGCATATGGTATAAAGCTTGTGCTTGTAGAGCCCACTCTGTTTCATTTTCCGTAGCAGGAATGGAAGGTTGTCCAAAACGTTCGCATAAATAGGTCATACCATAGTTTGCTCGTGTAGGATCAAGTAAATACGCCATTAATGTAAGATCTTTGATATGAACAGTTTCTTCTTTCAAAATTGAAATACGACCTGTTGTTTCAGTACCTAACACTTCAAATAACAATTTTGCATTATCTGTAACCAGTTCCTTAGCCCCTTGAAAGACTGTTTCTAAATGCCCTACATCTACAAATCCATTCACAACTAATTGGGTATCCCCATTATATAGATATAAGGCTTCTATCGTCCTAAATGGATGTGTTCCCGCTTCTTTCAAGACAAGGCTAATCACTTTATCTTCGTAAAATTCTCGTGGTACTTCTGTGACATGAGTTAATTCAATTTCTTCCGCTGGTGGAGCTAAGAATTGATCGAATAAAGTCCCTTCTTCTGCCACACCCATAGCCTTTAGTAATCTTGGTGTTACTGCGTGAAAACCTAACTTTTCAAATAAAGGTGTCACTTCACCACGATGTACAGTAGGAACAAATTGCTCTAGTTCATAAGGCATATCCATATCTGTTTTGATGGTAGCTAGTTGATGCGAAATGAACGCTAAGTCTTTATTGTCTACTAATCGTTCTTTCAGTTTTCCCTTTTGTTCCTCAATATGCTCATATACACCTTCTAGAGTACCATATTGATTCAATAGTTTAAGGGCTGTTTTTTCACCAACACCAGGCACACCTGGAATATTATCTGAAGAATCTCCCATAAGAGATTTCATTTCAATAACCATTTGAGGTCCATACCCATACAGTTCTTCCATATTAGCCATAGTCACATGAAGCATATCAGTGATGCCTTTTTTCGTTAAAAACACACTGGTATACTCATCGACTAGTTGCAGGTTGTCTCTATCGCCAGTAATGATATGAACAGCAAGGTCTGACGAGCCCCATTTTTTACTCAACGAGCCAATGATATCATCGCCTTCAAATCCTTCTTCTTCAATGACAATGATACCTAAGGATTCTAAGACTTCACGGATCAAGCTAAATTGTGGGCGCAATTCATCTGGTGCACTTTGACGAGTTCCTTTATAGTCTTCGTAAATATCCATACGGAATGTTTGTTTACCTTTATCAAAGGCAACTGCGATATAATCTGGATTGATTTCCTCATACAGTTTTGTAAGCATTGTTAAGAATCCATACACCGCATTAGTAGGAACTCCTAGAGCATTTTGCAGTGGTGGAAGCGCAAAAAATGCACGATATAATAAACTACTGCCATCTATAACCATTAATTTTTTCATATAAACATCTCCTATTAATAGATTTATGTATCCTTAATTATATCATATTTCCTGCTCTCATGAGTGATGAAAATATAGGTTATTCCTGTATGAACCCTTGCTATATAAGCCAATATTCCTTAGAGTAAATATAAAAATAGTTGCAAAACTGTACGCCCTATGATATACTACTTTAGTAATAATACAGTAAATCACAAGGAGGTGACTCAATTGCCAAATATTAAATCCAGTATTAGAAGCGTAAAAACGGATGCTGAACGTCGTGCGAAAAATTCTGCTGTAAAATCTCAAATTCGTACAGCTACTCGTAAGACTGTAGAAGCTGCTCAAGCAGGCGCTGTAGAAGAAGCTAAAAAAGCACTAGTTCATGCTACAAGCGTAATTGATAAAGCAGCCTCCAAAGGCGTTCTTCATAAAAATACTGCAGCTCGCAAAAAATCCAATTTAGCAGCTAAAGTAAATGCTCTATAATGAACTCTAAAAGAGGGTTAACAAGGAGAAATACTATTTCTCTTAGTTAACCCTCTTTTTTATATATCACCTCTATGTTCTAGAATCACCGTAAGATACTAGTATGTATGCATGTATCTACTGATTCTAGTATTCCTCTATAAAAATTATCAAGGCAATTATAACAAAAGGAGCTACTTTCATAGCTCCCCTCGTCGTATTCGTTCAAGCTTTTCCGCCACATCCCCATCAATATGTGCACCTAATTCATTACGTTGTAATGTCATAGCATCACGTTGATGATAACCTGTATATCGTTTTCGTTCTTCTTGTTTAGCTAAGTCTATTTGATGACGTAATTCACGTGCTGATATGCGTAATCCTCCAAATCCTAAAATTTGGTTTTGTTCTTCCCCATCACTTGTTACTACATAGATTGTTTTATATTGACCCTTTTTACTAAAGACTTCACGCTCAATATAAGCATCTGCCGTCTCATGGGTACCTGTAAAGACTTCAATAAAATCTGCAGATATACGTTGTTCATCTGCTGTAAAAGGTGCGTGCTTACCATCAAATACAAGAATAATTTTATATCCCTTATAGGTCCCATAATTGAGTAATCTATGACGTAATTCTAATCGGGCATGTTCTAAAGACTCCTTACTGAGTGATTTCAAGTCAGCCCAATCAAAAATAACATTATACCCATCTACAATTAAAATATCTTTTTTCATAGTATACCTATTATCGTTGACGTCTCGCTTCATATAAAAGGACCGCTGCTGCTACCGATGCATTTAATGAGTTAATGGTTCCAAACATAGGAATCGTTACCAATACATCACACAATTCCTTTGTCAATCGACTTAGACCTTTTCCCTCATTACCAATGACCAATACAATAGGACCTGTCATATTGACATCATACATCACAGTCCCATCCATATGAGCACCCATCACCCAGAATCCTTGACTTTTTAATTGCTCAATGGTCTGTGCTACATTACCAATTTGCACCAAAGGAATCGATTCTACAGCCCCTGCAGAGGTTTTACTTACCGTCGCATTAATAGGCGCATTATGACGTTTGGGAATCAATACAGCCGTAGCACCAACACACTCTGCCGTACGAATGATGGCCCCCATATTATGAGGATCTTCCACACCATCCGTTAAAATCAACAACGGATGCTCTTCCGTACACTTGAGCAATACATCTTGCAGCTCTTGAAACTTCACCGCATTCACCAAGGCTACCACACCTTGATTCGGCACGTCACTAGGATACTTCTGTAAATCCCGTTCCTTCACGCGACGAACCTCAATACCCTTAGACTTTGCCAAGCCCAATATCTCCGAAAGAGAGCCACCTTGCTTACCTTCTGCCACTAAAATACGATGAATCCCACGATCCGACTTCAGCGCCTCACGCACAGCATTACGACCTACAATAAACGTATCCATGAAAACCTCAAACCTTCCCAACAGTAATACGACCTATATTAGTTAAGCTATTACCATTACATAGCATCTATGTCATATCATCAGAATCTATAAAAACTAGCTACTACTAGCTATTACTCTATTATACCATTAAAAGAGGACAACCCCAACATAACACATGAGCGCCCCCCTGAAACGTTGTCATCCTATATACTTTTAAAGAAATACGCCATAGACTTCCATGAAGATATATTGTATTTGCTATAAGAAGTCTGTGGCTTTTTGATGATTAGCCGAAAACCTAGAAGAACGCCACATGTTCCGGAGCAAACCTACCGTAGGATCAGTTTGTGGAGGAATGTGTGGCGCACTTCCCTCTCCTCTGAGCACCATCCGCTGAAACGTTATCACTGCCACTAGCATATAATGAAAAAGTGCGATACATTCTATACGATGTCACGTTCAATTTTTTCTAATCTAGAAAACACAAGAAGAGCACGGTATGCCCCCGAACAAACATTATGAAATACCGTTTGAGAGGGGGTATGCCGTGCTCTTCCCTTTCCTCTAAGCGACACCCGCTGAAACGTTGTCAGAGCCAGTCTATAGTAAAAAGCGCGACATGTTCCAGAACAAACCTACCGTAGGATCAGTTTGTGGAGGAATATGTCGCGATTTTTACTTTATAAATGTGACAACGTTTCAGAAAAAGCGAATTCCATGAGAGTAGTAAGTCTCTCTTCATCCCCCTTGCGATAGGTATACCCCAACAACGCCTCAAAGGCTGTACTCATGCGGTATTCCTGTACACTGGCACTTTTCGGTACATGCACATTACTATTGCGAGCCCGTTTTGCCACTAATAACTCTTCCTCTGTCAGAGTTGGCTCTAATGCCTGTAATACTTTCGCCTGTGCTTTTGCATTGATAAATGACGTCACTACATCATGAAGTATTTGTGTTTTTGTAATGCCCGTTTCTACTACACGATTTCTGATAAATAAAGTATATACACCATCTCCAATATAAGCAAGCATAAGAGAGTCCTCTAAAGGACCCTCTCCATTTGCTTCTACTTTCACTGAAGATTTTAATTTATCAATCGCCATAGATCGTAGCTGTTTGTATCGATTAAAGTTCACGTTTTTTCCACCGTGCCCCTTGTGGGGAATCTTCGATGACAATTCCAATATTGGCCAATTCATCACGAATGGAGTCTGCAATGCCCCATTGTTTTTGATCACGAGCACATTGACGAATATTCAAGATGACTTCCATTAATTGATTATATTCTTCATTACTAGTTTCTTGACCTTTCCAGCCCTCTTCTAATAAACCTAGAATATCTAACATCATTTTAAAGATTTCTTTAACTTCACCAATAGTACTATGGCATACAGTGCCATCACAGCTTTGAACAGATTGGTAATAGATGTTAATTTCTTTTGCCAAACCATAGATTGGTGCTGTTGCTAACGCTGTATTGAAATCATCGCTCATAGCTGCTTCAAACTCTTCTTTATAGTTACGAGCATTTTTCAATAATTCTGCTGCTTCCAGTTCACACAATCCTTCTGGACGACTTTCTAAGTACAGTAAGTTGTCAATCACGGTTTGGAATCGTTCAATAGCCTTAGTCGCTTCATCTAAGCGTTCATCACTGAAGTCCAATGGACTACGATAATGTGTGCTCAACAAGAAGAAACGTAATGCATCTGCACTATATTGTTCTAAAATATCTTTCACCAAGAAGAAATTGTTCAAGGATTTACTCATTTTTTCTTGATTAATCGTAATGAAACCATTATGCACCCAATAACGTACAGCTGGATGGTGTTCAGAGCATCCTTCAGATTGGGCAATTTCATTTTCATGATGAGGGAAGATTAAGTCAGATCCACCGCCATGGAAGTCAAATTCTTCGCCCAAATATTTTTGACTCATAGCAGAACATTCAATGTGCCAACCTGGTCGGCCTTGCCCCCAAGGGCTTTCCCAGAATGGTTCGCCTGGTTTTGCCGCTTTCCATAAAGCAAAGTCCATTGGATTTTCCTTACGGTCATCTACATCTACACGAGCACCAGCTTCCATATCGTCTAAAGTACGACCAGATAGCTTACCATAATGCTCAAATTTCTCTACACGATAGTACACATCACCATCTACTGCATAGGCATAGCCATTGTCGATTAATGTAGTGATCATGGAAATAATTTCTTCCATATGCGTAGACACACGAGGATATACATCGGCACGACGCACATGTAATGCATCCATTACATCATAGTAGGCATCAATATAGCGATCAGAGATTACATTCCATGCTACCCCTTCACCATTAGACGTATTAATGATTTTATCATCCACATCTGTAAAGTTTTGTATATATGTTACTTTATAGCCTACATGGCTCAAATAACGACGAATGGTGTCCCAAGTTACAAAAGGACGTGCATTACCAATATGAGGATGATTATATGGTGTTACACCGCATACGTAGATGCTAACTTCCCCTTCTTTCACAGGTTGGAATACTGATTTTTCACGAGTCATCGTGTTGAAAACGGTCAGTTCTCTCATTAGAAATAGCCTCCTTGTATGCACTTAGCCTAGACGGCGAAGTACTTTTTCTTTGCCAAATAAGGTAATAATATAATTCAAATCAGGACCGTGCATTTGACCTGTGGTAGCAATGCGAATTGGCATAAATACAAATTTGCCTTTTAATCCTGTTTCTTTCATAATCGCTTTGATTGCTGCTTTGACAGCATCTGGGGTAATCTCATCCATAGCTTCAATTTTTTCTTTAAAAGTCCCAATTACTGTTGGATAGGATTCTTCTGCTTTCACAGCTGCAATCTCTTCTGCATGTTCTGCATCTTCTAGGATATCATCTTGGAAGAACATATTTACTTCATCTACGATTTGAGCACCATAACTAATATGGTCTTTCACGCAAGTACAAAGCATTGTGAGCCATGCTTGTTCCTCTGTAGACGGACTTTCACTAGCGTAGCCAGCTTTTACCAAATGAGGTAAACATAATTCATATAATGCATCTGGTGTCAATTGTTTCATATAATTGAAATTAATATAATTTAATTTATCAATATCAAAGACAGCTGGATTTTTTGCCACTCGATCCATAGAGAATTTTTGACACAACTCTTCCTTAGTGAATAGTTCTTCCTCACCTTCAGGAGCCCAGCCTAGTAAGGCTAAGAAGTTCACAATCGCTTCTGGTAAGTATCCCAACTCACGGTATTGTTCAACAGAGGTAGCACCATGTCGTTTACTCATTTTTTTGCCATCTTTGCCCATAATCAAGGAAATATGACCAAATGTTGGTACATCCCAGCCCAAAGCTTTATAGATCACGATTTGACGTGGTGTGTTAGATAAATGTTCTTCCGCACGGATAACATGAGAAATACCCATTGTGTGATCGTCTACCACAACGGCATAGTTATAGACAGGAATTCCATCGGATTTAACAATAACGAAATCTCCAATACCATTAGACTCAAAGGATACATGACCACGAACCATATCATCAAAAGCTACTGTTTCATGCAACGGAACACGTAAACGGATGGTTGGTTTACGTCCTTCTGCTTTGTAGGCAGCTTTTTGTTCTTCCGTTAAATGATGACAATGACCATTATATTTTGGAGTTTCACCACGACCTAATTGCTCTTCCCGAACGGAATCTAATTCTTCTTGGGAACAATAACATTCGTAAGCATGACCAGATTCTAACAATTGTTGTGTTACTTTTTCGTAAATATCTAAACGTTCTGTTTGGCGATATGGACCATGTTCGCCCCCTACGTCAACACCTTCATCCCAGTCCATACCAAGCCATTTAAGAGCAGCCTTAATGTTTTCTTCGCTTTCACGAGTAGAACGAGCTTGGTCAGTATCTTCCACGCGCAATAAGAATGTACCTTGCTCCTTGCGAGCTAATAAATAGTTAAATAATGCGGAACGAGCTCCACCAATATGAAATGGACCGGTTGGACTCGGTGCAAAACGAACTTTCATGAGTTATAACTCCTCTCTTTCATACATTGAAACAACAGCTTGTGCGGCTATACCTTCTGTTCTTCCCAAGGCACCTAACCCTTCATTTGTCGTTGCTTTAATACTAATTCTACTAAGAGGGATACCTAAATCCACACTTAGATTTTCTTTCATTTTTTCAATATGAGGTTTCAATTTTGGAGCTTCTGCAATGACCATGATATCTGCATTGTAGATTCCAAAATTTGAGTCCTTTAATAATTGTACCACTTTTTCTAATAATAGCCTACTAGAAATCCCTTTGAAAGCATCATCTTCTGGAGGAAAATAATAGCCAATGTCTCGCATACCTGCAGCCCCTAGCATAGCATCCATAAGGGCATGAATCAACACATCCGCATCAGAATGCCCATCAGGACCAATAGGGCTATCGATAGTTACCCCTCCTAATACACAAGGTCGTCCCTCTTTGAAACGGTGGATATCATAACCATAACCAATACGCATCATTGATTCTACTCCTAAATACTTCTTAGCAATTGCCACATCTTCAGGGACTGTTAATTTAATATTTTTTCTATCCCCTTCCACAATGTGCACTGGATTTCCTTGAAACTCTACTAAAGACACATCATCGGTTCCTTTATATCTGTGTTCTTCCGCATATACATAAGCATCTAATAAAATAGCAGTTTGAAACCCTTGTGGCGTTTGCATTCCATATAATTCAGAACGTACTAATGTTTCTTCTACATATCCCTCTGCATTCACACGTTTTATCGTATCTACTACAGGAATGGCTGGCACTGCAGCTCCATATACTTTAGCCCCCTCAACCACTCGATGAGCTAACTCCTTGTTCGCCAATGGTCTTGCACCATCATGCACTAATACAATCTCTGCTCCATTCGATACTTGTGAAAGTCCAGCGGCTACAGAGTCTTGTCGTTCTGCACCGCCAATAACATATTGTACCATCCACGGTACCTGCATAGCTTCTACTTGTTCTTGAATCGAGAGTTGATCTTCTTCCGATACAACCACAATGACTTCTTCCAAGCCTTCCCATTGTTTCATGTGATGTAAATTCCATTGTAACACTGTATACTGTCCCAACGGCATACACACTTTATTCTCTGTATAGCCCATTCGGCGTCCTGCACCTGCCGCTAATAAGATACAACTAATCATGGTACTCCCTTTCTAGGAATTTGATTCCTCTACACGGGCAAAAATCATTCGTCCCGCACTGGTTTGTAATACAGAGGTAACTACTACATTTACTGTTTGATCCACATAGTCTACACCATTTTCCACAACAATCATAGTACCGTCATCTAAATAGGCAACTCCTTGATGTGGTTCTTTACCAACTTTCATAATACGTACTAGTAAGGTTTCACCACTCGTCATTTTGGGCTTAATAGCATTTGCTAGATCATTTAGGTTCAACACCCCAACTCCTTGTAATGTAGCTACTTTATTCAGGTTAAAATCATTAGTTATGAGCTTCCAATGTTTATCCATACTAAGGCGAATCAATTTCAAATCTACTTCTGACAGATCTTCATAATCAACATCTATGATTTCCATAGATTCTGTTAATTTTTCACGCATTGTCTGTAGTAAGTCTAACCCTCGTCTGCCTTTATTACGTTTCAAAGTATCCGCAGAATCAGACAATTTTTGTAATTCTTCTAGTACAAATACAGGCACTATGAAAGGACCTTCCAAAAATCCTGTATTCACAATATCTAAAATTCGGCCATCAATGACAACCGATGTATCTAAAACCTTAGCAGAACAAGTTCGGATTTCTTTTACTTTAGATTCTTTAGGTGATCTACCCTTATTGAGCAATCCTCTAAACGTATAAGATACCATAGCTTTATATAAGTCTGGCCCTTTATCCATCCCCAAACGAATCCCTATATATCCCAATACAGCACTGAGCGCGATAGGTAAGTATGAGCCAATAATTGGTACACGCTCAAAAGCCATACCAATTAAATTAGCAATAATGAGTCCAAATAATAATCCTATCGTGCCAGCTACTAGTTGTTGACTAGGAACTCGACTTAAAATACGTTCAATTTGTTTTGCTACTCTTAATCCTATACGCAAAATATACTGGGACACTAAATAGCCGATAAAAGCTGCCAGTAAGATACTTATAGTATAGTACAATATCATCACTGCAGAGATTCCAAATACACCCATTTGCAGCATCTTTTCATCCCATATAGATACCATAAGTGTTGATAGTGCATCTGCTCCGACGTACCCCATACTGCCAAATAAAATAGCAATAGCATAGCGCAATAATTTATAGATCATATGGTCACCTCCTCTTTTTTTAGTATACTAGCCCTACGTGTAATTTTAATGAATACTTGATAGTAAAGACTCTGCACATAGGGTTAGAAAATACTTTTCATCACTTCTTGAATACTAGTCACCCCTTGTATGGAGATACCTTCTTGTATTCCTTTCAACTGTTTTACATTCCCAGCAGGAATCACAAATTGTTTAAACCCTAATTTCTTGGCTTCTGCAATTCGGTGTTCTATTCTTGGAATACTACGAATATTCCCTGTCAATCCTACTTCGCCTAATATCACCATATCTGGAGGTACAGGCTTATTTTTTAAGTTAGAAATTATGGCTACTGCCATGGCTAGGTCACAAGCAGGTTCATTAATTTTTAAGCCCCCAATAATAGTAACATACACATCTTTGTTACCTAAGGTAAAGCCACAGCGTTTTTCTAATACTGCTAGTAGTAAAATCAGCTTATTTAAATCATACCCAATAGCCGTTCTTCGTGGCATACCAAAGGCAGTGGATACCACTAAACTCTGCACTTCTACCAAGATAGGTCGTACTCCTTCTAAGTATGCCATTATGGCAGAACCCGTCTCTTCTTCTGATCGCTCTGCTAATAAAGTAGCTGATGGGTTGAGGAGTTCACCTAACCCTTCTTCTTCCATGGTAAATAATCCTGATTCCGATGTAGATCCAAATCGATTTTTAATTCCTCGTAAAATACGAAATTGATAGGACCGTTCTCCTTCAAAATACAATACTACGTCTACCATATGCTCTAACATACGAGGTCCTGCGATAGTACCATCTTTGGTAACATGACCAATGATGATGACTGGAATGTCTTGATCTTTTGCAAAGCGTAACAATCTTGCTGTACATTCACGAACTTGACTGACACTTCCCGGTGCAGATTCTACAGAACCTACATACATAGTTTGGATAGAGTCAATAACAAGTAACATTGGTTGACTTCGTTTAGCTTCATTCAATATGGTATCTAAATTAGTTTCTGCCTGCACTAAGAGATTGGAAGAATTGATACCTAGTCGATGAGCTCTCAGCTTTAACTGCATATCTGATTCTTCTCCAGATGCATATAGGACTTTACCTGACTCTTCTGCAATACGACCAGACACTTGTAACAGTAAGGTAGACTTACCAATACCTGGGTCCCCACCTAGCAAGATTAACGCACCAGGTACAATGCCACCGCCAAGAACACGATCAATTTCTCCATATCCAGATGTAATTCGGGCTATAGCGCCTACCTCAATCTCTGTCAAAGCCTTGGGCTTGTTATCTTCATCTTTTACCGGTCGATAAGACGCTACATGCTTTGTTTTAACTTCCGGTTGCAGTTCTTCCTCCACCGCCGTATTCCAAGCACCACAAGCAGTACAACGACCAAACCATTTCGATGATTCATTTCCACACTCTGAGCAGAAAAAAACTGTTTTCTTTTTAGCCATATATACCCTTTCTTATAAAAATAATGCGCGTCACTGAAAAGAAACGCGCACTACTCTTCGGGTAACACCGTTTATTTCGTACCGAAAATACGATCTCCCGCATCACCAAGACCAGGTAAAATATATCCATGGTCATTTAATTTTTCATCTAATGCAGCTACATAGATGCGTACGTCAGGATGCGCTTTATTCACAACTTCTACACCTTCTGGGGCTGCTACTAGACACATTAATTGAATTTCTTTAGCACCTTTTTCTTTCAATAAAGAAATCGCTGCTGCTGCACTACCACCTGTAGCCAACATTGGATCTGTCACGATAATTCGACGATCAGCCAAATCAGATGGTAATTTGCAATAGTACTCTACTGGTTGCAATGTTTTTGGATCACGATACATACCTACATGACCTACTTTTGCCATTGGCATTAATTCTAACAAACCATTCACCATACCTAAGCCAGCACGAAGGATAGGCACAATACCCAATTTTTTGCCTGCAATTTGTTTACCAATTGCTTTCACCAATGGGGTCTCTACTTCTACATCTTCTAATGGCAAATCACGTGTGATTTCATAGCCCATTAACAAAGCGATTTCTTCTAATAATTGGCGGAAATCTTTTGTCCCAGTATCTACAGATCGAATCAACGTTACTTTATGTTGAATCAAAGGATGTGTCATTACATTTACGTTCATCTTACTTACTTCCTTTTTATTAATTAAGCATACATTGGATATTTTTCACAAAGTGTTGCTACACGTTGTTTAGCCTCTGCTAATACAGCAGTATCTTCTGGCTGTTTTAATACTAAAGAAATGATACTTGCAATTTCTTTCATATCTTCTGCATGTAAACCTCTAGTTGTTAACGCTGGAGTGCCTAGGCGGATACCAGATGTAACAAATGGGCTTTCCGGATCAAATGGAATTGTATTTTTATTACATGTAATACCTACTTCATCTAGTACATGTTCAGCTACTTTACCAGTTAAGCCTACAGTACGTAGGTCTACTAATAATACATGCGTATCGGTACCACCAGATACGATAGTAAAACCTTCTTCTTGTAACGCATCAGCTAATGTTTGGGCATTCACAATGATTTGTTTTGCATATTCCTTAAATTCTGGTTGTAATGCTTCACCAAAAGCAACTGCTTTGGCAGCGATGACATGCATCAATGGACCACCTTGAATACCAGGGAAGATAGATTTATCAATCGCTTTAGCATATTCTTCTTTGCACATAATCATACCACCACGTGGTCCACGCAATGTTTTATGTGTAGTGGTAGTTACAATATCAGCATATTCCACTGGATTTGGATGCAATCCTGCTGCCACTAAGCCAGCAAAGTGTGCCATATCCACCATGAAAATTGCGCCTACTTCATGGGCAATATCTGCCATGGTTTTGAAATCAATTTGACGGGAATAAGCACTGCCACCACCGATAATCATTTTAGGCTTATGCTCTTGCGCAATTTTACGCATTTCCTCATAATCAATGCGACCTGTTTCTGCATCTACGCCATAAGGAATAATATTAAAATACTTACCAGATACATTCACTGGAGATCCATGTGTTAAATGTCCACCATGGGATAAATTCATCCCCATAATAGTGTCGCCTGGCTCTAATAAGGCAAAGTACACGCCAAAGTTTGCTTGAGAGCCAGAATGAGGTTGTACATTCACATGTTCTGCGCCGAATAGTTGTTTCGCTCTTTCAATAGCCAACTCTTCTACCATGTCGACATATTCACATCCACCGTAATAGCGTTTATGTGGATATCCTTCTGCGTATTTATTTGTCAATACGCTACCTTGTGCTTCCATCACAGCTTGAGACACAAAGTTTTCCGATGCAATCATTTCTAATTTATTGCGTTGACGACCCAACTCTAATTCAATCATTTCTTGAACTTTAGGGTCTTGCTGTTTTACATAGCTCATGGTAACCTCCTGTGAAAGAAACATATTAATCTATCCTTTATTATAGTAATAATCACAGCCTTTTGCAAGGTAAATTAGTGAATCACCTAACCGTGCTTAGAAGGCAGTACTCATCTGTATTCCTAGGACTCGATATGGCACTGTAAAACCGTTTGGCACTTGTAACGGGGTGGATAAGAATATATTATAGTTAGCACTTCCATAGTGTCCTTTCATACCAATCGCTCCGCCCCATAACGCTGTACCCAATATATCTTCCGTAGATTTTCCGTATACTTTACCATAATCTAAACCTACATACACTGTATGATTCTGATTTAATGATACATCTAAGGTGTTCCGTACATAGAACCCTCGTTCTGCGGCTAGATTTCTATCGCCGGTAAACCCACGCACCGTATACCATCCACCAATGGTAAAGAACTCACTACTGTAAAGATTACTATTCGTATACTGTCCTTTCGCTTCCATTGTATAGGTTGCTTTCCGGTTCCAAAGAGTCATTGTACGCTGATAGTTCACTTTCCCCGTATATATATGATATTGTGTAGTGGCTTCTCCTAAATGATCAGTAGGACCAGGGCTAGCCCACCAAGGAACACCCTTTTCATATTGCACTAACCAATCTAGACTTCCATTCTTGCTATATCGTTTTTGGTGTATTCCTATAGACCAAGACGTGGTATTTCTCCGTTGCACATCAATTTCACTACCATTGATAAAAGAATGCCTTGTCTTATGCGTAAGACCTTGCACTAATTCTGTAATCTGTTGACTATTCCTGTGCAATACGTGTTTCCATCGTAATTCACTGCTAGTAAAGTTACCGCTAGAAATAAAAGGTTTAATGGCATAGCCAACCCGTTGTTGATAGTCTGAATTAGAATGGCTAAAGGTAATACTATCATATCCAATAGGTATTTGATATGATACATAATTTGATGTACTTGTATTGATGCTATCTGAGTGTCTAGATCTAGTTAAGCTATAGTACAAGGTATCACTACGGTCTAATGGTCTACCTACCGTGATGGACACATTCCCTTGAAAGCGTCCTGTTCCTTCATTACCGAAATTATCAAATCCTGTGGTGACCTCTACTTTAGACCTATTTTCTATCTGAAATACCACTATAGATGTACCTAACTTACTTCCCGGTTGTAACTGTACCGTAGCCTTCTGATGGGGCACTGTATTTAGATTATCTACCGTTTGTTCTATCTTCCTTATATTTAAGATATGCCCCTTATGAAAGGCTATTGCGTTTGTATAATTACCTGCCACGCCCTTAAATTGTATTTCTTCCACGGTTCCTACCAGCAAGGATAAGCGAAGTGTGCCACTTCCTATATTTTGAGGCTCCATATAGACCTTAGAGGTAACGTAACCTCTATCTAGTAATGCTGTATTAAGTTCCTGCAACAAGGTATTAATTGTTTCTACCCCATACGATTGATGTTCTTTCTTAGCCACCATGGTTTGCAGAAAACTAAACTCTGGTGGAACCTGTGAAAGTTCAATATGATGAATTAAAAATTCTGGTGCATAATTGGATAGTAGATTCACCTTTTCAGATACTTTCTCTTCTGTAATAACTGTGAAAGCTGGGGGTGTCTTTTGCTCTACATGAGATATAGAACGCTCCATCTGCTCTAGCAGTTTACCTTGCTCGTCTATAGTATTAGCATGAACACTATGAGAAAGCGCCCCTATACACAAACAAGCAAGGCCTGTAACTATTTTATGATTTGTCAATCCTAGACTCCTTCATATTAAAATTTGGCATACTCATTTTCTGGAACAATAGATGCTATCTTCTCTTCAGACAAGTTAGGACTCTTAATTCCTAATTTTTCATAAGACCAAAGGTCAAAGAGTTCATTGTCATAGGCTTGTTCTGCTAATACATCGTAACCAAAGTTAGTAGAAATATGTCGTTCTTCATCTATCATATAGGAGAACACCGTCCACGGTTCAAGATGACAAGCAATAAATGCATTTCGCATGTAATTCGACCACAGTGCTAGTTGTTCCATTGTAGCATCATAAGTCGCCTTAGAAACCACCTTATGGTCTATCATTTCCTCAAAAGTAAGGTATTCACCATCGACAATGATATACCCTAGTTGACGACATACCGTTCCATCATTCTCTACATATAGGTATATCCGCTGATATGTACCTGGCAAGATAGAATACAAAATATCGTAACTATTTTGAAGATATTGTGGAATCAAATCGTGAATATCTTCCCCTGTAAATTCTATAGCTGGATCTACACTAACCACTTCTTCTTCCTCCTCTTCAATAAACTGAGACATATCTATGTGCATAGTCCCTGTGATACATCCTTCATGGGGTGCTACTGCATGCGTAAGCAGTGGTTCCCCATCTGGGGAGAAATATCTTTTTTCCCAAGCTTCTACTAAAGCTAGCTCATCAGTAAAATTATCTTCTGTGACATTGTCATATACATAAGAGAGTTCACCGGTGGAAACGTCGAAAATGTAGTCAATAGATGTATACATTTTGCTGCAAATACGATGCAACTCATCAATTTCATCAATACTTCCTTTTAATGAGATAATTAACTCTTGATATGTACACATCTTATCATTAGATTGTATATTTCTAATTCGTGTCCAGTTATTATCTATAGTATTAATGTAAAGACTAAGTTTCCAATTTTCATGCAGCCTATCTAAATGAAAGTATAGTTTTTTAGTTTTACTAGGCAAATACCTATTGATATACATAATTTGTTTATAGAGCAAGTTCTCTAGCAAATCAGGTATTTTAAGAGTTTTTGTTCTACGCTGTAATATTCTTTTAGGTTGTAAACTGTACTTATCAATATACTTTTCTGCTTCTATTTCCTCCTCCCTTATAAATCCCTTTGTATTTCCTACCTCTACATATGACCATAAAATATACGGTGTATGTGGATATTCATAGTTACCATACAAATCTTCGCTATATGTATATCTAGAATCTCCATTTTTTCCAATCTCAATATTCAGTATATTAAGAGTGTGCACATTATCCTTATTCTTAAACTTATATACTTTGAGAAAATTATCCACTAACATATTAAAAAATGACCTATCTCCAATACGTTCAGAGGAAAAACAAAATAGCTCTCCCTCCATGATATATGTTCCATCCTCAAAAGTAATTATGTATCTTGGTGCTAAACTTGACCTCCAGCACTGTCCAAAAAAAACTAAACTTTCCCAATTATCTTGTAACAAAATATTTAATCTATCTTTTAGTAAGTCAGTCAACTTAATTGCTACTTCATCTTTCATTTCTTTTACAAACATATATTCATCCTCCATTAGGAAGAAACTGAATAACCTCAGGATTGTCATCTACTTTATATATAACATCAAATCCCGTTGGTCGCTTATTAACTTCTTCGTATTTAACATCAATTGTAACTTCTACTTTTTTACCTTCATTTAATCTTTTATACCAAACCCTTTCTAATTCTCTATATTCTACAGTGTTCACAATTTTATCCATCGCAACTAGATTATCTAACTCTCCTGATCCTCCAAAGATTTTAGCTATTAGATGCCCACCATGGTCACCTGGTAATCGGTCATCACCACCTGCTTTTAATTGATCCCCCTTATTTCTCACGCCATCTTCTAATCGCAATTCACCTTGGGCCGCTTTTATACGCCCCAATTCATCAGTTTGGTAATAATACCCTTTACTCTCATATATAATGTTTTCTTTTAATTGTCTAGCTCCCACTCCTGGTTTATATTGCTCACCATTCCGATAAATATCTGGACTATCAGCTAAGCTTGTTGTGTTTGTATTAGGACTTGCCGTTTCAGTAGTAGATTGTTTAAAGGATACTCATAGATTTCTGCATAACATCTAGGTTTTAACTATTATTTAGAAGTATTGTTTATTTCTCATTCCTCTTCATATATTCTTTAATTAAGGAATTGTTTAGTTCTCGGAGACCTTGTGCCACTTTTTTTCCATCTTTATAAGATAAATGAGATTTTTCTATAGAAGACAAAAATACTTCAATATCTGGTATTCTTTTATACAACATATAAAAAGTATTTATATCTTCATCATCCATTGAATGAAAACTTTTAGTA
>NZ_RQVH01000016.1:0-37112 GCF_003992185.1 Veillonella sp. CNR 79/14
AAACAACTCAGTCGCTTTCATCACACCGTTAGAGATTTCACCACTTTAGAATTACTTCCCCATTGTGGGGACTGAAACATACCGATGCTACCATCCATGTATCCTGTCTTGACTTTAGAATTACTTCCCCATTGTGGGGACAGCCAAATTATGATACCCTATACCCAGAGTACATATATCTGTGCGTAAATAGCACACCGTGCTATTTACGTCCACCATTGAGGGGACTGAAACAACTCAGTCGCTTTCATCACACCGTTAGAGATTTCACCACTTTAGAATTACTTCCCCATTGTGGGGACTGAAATCTTTCTACGGAGTAGTTTCTTTCATCTACTTTATCTTTAGAATTACTTCCTCATTGAGGGGACTGAAACGTGATATAGCTAAGGTATGCATACGATTGACTATGTGCAAGGTCTTTAGAATTACTTCCCCATTGCGGGGACTGCCAAATTATGATACCCTATACCCAGAGTACATATATCTGTGCGTAAATAGCACACCGTGCTATTTACGTCCACCATTGAGGGGACTGAAACGCCATTGCTTGCGTTAACTGTGTCATAGCTAAACTTATCTTTAGAATTACTTCCCCATTGAGGGGACTGAAACGGAATATGAATTAACGTTTCATTTTCGGTGTTTTCCAGTACTTTAGAATTACTTCCCCATTGTGAGGACATCAAAATTACACGATCCTATACCCGGGGAACAGATATCTGTGCGTAAATAGCATACCGTGCTATTTACGTCCACCATTGTGGGGACTGAAACGAGAATCGACAACTGATATGAATGTGGATACCTGCTGTATCTCCTTTAGGATTACTTCCCCATTGTGGGGACATTAAACTTATGATACCCTACACCCAGAGTACACATATCTGTGCGTAAATAGCACACCGTGCTATTTACGTCCACCATTGTGGGGACTGAAACCCATTAACATCTGATTCACGTTTTGGTAATCTATCTTTAGAATTACTTCCCCATTGTGGGGACATGCAAATTACACTATCCTATCCCCAAGGCACAGATATCTGTGCGTAAATAGTGCACCGCACTATTTACGTCCACCATTGCGGGGACTGAAACTACCTCAACTAATATTACAGCCATGTTTTGTTCTCCTTCTTTAGAATTACTTCCCCATTACCGGGTCAGCAAAATTATGGCATCCTTTCCCCAGAGCAAATATATCTGTGCCTAAATAGCACTCCATGCTATTTATCTCCGACTATTGCAGAGACTGTAAAATCATATTAGCTTATAATCAAATAAATCATTTGTAAAAAAATAAAATAGAGGAACATTGGTATAATCGTCCCAATGTTCCTCTATTTGTATTTGTAAAACATATATAAATTATCTATAATAAAATCATAAGAAAGTTTACGCAATTATGGAGTTATACGATGATGAAATTAATTGATTATGTAATAGAACTAACAAATGAATATATGGAATCCATGTCAAAGGATGTTCGCAAAAAGTATGGTCAATTCTTCACAAGTAAAGAGACTGCTCTATTTATGGCATCACTTTTTGACTTACCATCATCTTGTAAGTCAATTTCTATTTTAGATCCAGGTTCTGGATCTGGTATATTATCGGTTGCTGTTATTCAAAGGATACTTACTAGTACAAACATCCAAAAAATTTCCCTTACTTGTTATGAAACAAATGATGATATTTTGCCTCTTCTAAAAAAAGTTATATCATGGCTTCAAGATACAATCTCATTAGAACTAGACATTACAATTATCGAAGATAATTATATTACCAGCCAGGCATATGCTTATAGCGGCAATCAAAACTTATCTATTTCTTGTCAAAAATATGATATTGTTATCAGCAATCCCCCTTATTTAAAAATCGGCAAAAGTAGTGAAGAAGCCCTATCTATGCCTGATATTTGTCATGGAGCACCAAATCTTTATTTCCTATTTATGGAAATGGCTCGATTTAATTTAACTGATGAGGGGCAAATGGTCTTTATTGTTCCTCGTTCTTGGACATCTGGCGCCTATTTTAAAAAGTTTCGAGAAAAATTTTTAAGCCACGTTACTTTACTTAATATTCATTTATTTAATAGTAGAGATAAGGTCTTTGATACAGAAAGCGTGTTACAAGAGACAATGATTATAAAGGCTAAAAAATCCATTGTTTCACAGGATTACATTACTATTTCTACGACAAACACCAATAAAGACTTTGCAAACAAAACTATTTTTAAAGCTCCATATGCTATGGTTGTGTCAAATACTTCTAATTATGTCTATTTAATAACTGATGAAGCAGATGCTAATACTATCAAAACAATACATAAATGGAATGACACTCTACCTACACTAGGTTTAAAAATGAAAACAGGGTTAACTGTTGATTTCAGAAATAAAGAGGTGCTCCGCTCAACAGCTGAATCAAATACTGTCCCTCTCTTTTACCCTCATCATATAAAAGAAGGGTCTATCTCATTTCCTCTAGGAAAACCAAATGAGTATATTCTAGCAGAACAAAGTGGTTTACTGCAAAAAAATAGAAACTATTTGTTCGTAAAACGATTTACTACTAAAGAAGAATCTCGTAGATTACAATGTGGTGTATATTTAGCAAAACATCATCCTACTTATGAAGCGATTAGTACACAAAATAAAATTAACTTTATTACCGGATTAACAGAATTATCTGAGCCTGTCGTATACGGATTATACGTTATAATGAACTCAACCTTATATGATCAGTATTATAGAATACTAAATGGCTCTACTCAGGTAAATTCTACCGAAATTAACTCTATTCCGATGCCACCTCTAAACTGTATTGAAACTATGGGACAAGAATTACTCAATGCTAGTGATATGTCAGAAAAAACATGTAATGATATATTAAGGAGATATACTTATGACTAAAATAAAAGAAGCTAAAGAACTTTTACGCGATTTGGACGTTCCTGTACAGCAACAATCAGATTTATGTGCTTTAGTCATATTAGCATTAGCAAGATTACAACCAAATGATGAATGGATTCTATCAACAAATCATTGGATTCGAATCCATGACATACTGCTCTTCATCAAACAAGCGTATGGCATTACCTATGCAGAAAATAGCCGTGAAACGATTCGTAAACAAGCCATTCATCACTTTAGGAATGCTGCATTTATTGAAGATAACGGTGCTCCCACTAACAGTCCTAATTATAGATATCGTCTGACAGAAGAAATGCTATCATTGCTTAAATCGTTTCAAACTATGCACTGGAGCTCAACAAAGCACAGTTTCTTAGAAAATCATAATAGTTTAATTAACTTTTATCGATCTATAAAACTAATGGAGAAAATGCCAGTTAAAATAAATGGCAATGAGTTAACATTTTCTCCTGGAAAGCATAATGAATTGCAAAAATTAATTATAGAAGAGTTCGCTCCACGCTTTGCCGAAAATGCAACATGCTTATATGTAGGTGATACTATCCAAAAAGATTTAGTAAAAAATGAAACTATGTTAACTAAGCTTGGTTTTAAAATGACTCTTCATGATAAACTACCGGATGTCATATTATATATAGAAGATAAAAATTGGTTGTACTTCATCGAAGCTGTAACTTCCGTTGGTCCCATGAGCCCTAAACGAATCAAAGAACTAGAGTCTATGACTTCTGATGTTACAGCAGGAAAAATATATGTAACAGCATTTCTAGACTTTAAAACGTTCAAAAGTTTCTCAGAAGCACTAGCATGGGAAACAGAAATTTGGATTGCCGACTTACCCGATCATATGATTCATCTAAATGGAGATAAATTCTTAGGTCCTCGGTAATGTAATATTTTATCAATATAATAACAGCCACAAAAATAGCACCCTCTCCTTTTAGGTAAACACTATAAACTACTGTTTACTTAGGAAGATCGGTGCTCTTCTTTTGTGTTAATCTACAATATTTGCATTGGATTCCACTGACAAGCTATCAACCTATATGTAAATTATACTCTTCACGAACTTTATCTAAATAATCTAATACAGTATCGGTAGCATCACTTGCCTCAAATAATACTAAATCTACACTAATACCTTCTGAAGCATCTTCATTCAAATTATACATAACCCCATAGCTTAATATATGTAATTCTTCGTCATATATAACAGCCCCCGTCTCACAATGCGCATTTATATCGTATAAAATGAAATCGATATCATTGCGAGTTAAATGTCTAGCATCCACTGGATATACAGTATTGATACAAATCCCTATATTTTTATTCTCTACAATAAGAACTTTCAATTTGTCCCCATTATGAAACATAGAATACTCTAATACTGGACCTTCCGGATTATTTATATGTTTAGAAACGCATTTGCCATCATATCGTAACGCCTCTTCTATAGCTTCCATTAATGTAATTCCAGAATTCTTATTCCACATTTCCAATGTACCGCCTTGCATAAAGGTTTTTAATATTCTACCACTTCCGTCATATACTCCCATAATTCCTCCTTATTTCCATAACTAAATCTTTAGGGATATTTTCATTTTACAAACGTTCACATAGTCAATGGTTCAGCTCCTACAATCTTATATCACGTAACAATCATCTCTCTTCACATCACCAATTCCATATGCACGAATATCTTTTTCATTACGAATCACATAGACTCGAAAGGAATCAATCTCCAGATTCAAGCAGGCTAAGGCCCTTTCAATCATACGATTGCACTGCGATGGTGCCAATATGGCCTCAAAGGCCGATTCCTGCACTCGTATTCCGTAATATTCCATAACCTTTACTAGCTTACTTCTTCGCTTATCATCTGCCACATCATAAATAGATAAGGTCAAATATTGTGTCATAATATCGCCTCCTTTTTCACCATCTCTATTATATAACAAATAATACTTTTATAATCAGAAACCTCTCAATAGAAAAGCGCCAGCCCAATTAGGCTGACGCTGCATCATTTCTGACATTCTATATAAAGATGTCTATAGATTTCCTTTTAAGGATACTTTTTTAAATTTTTCAACTGGTAACAGTGCAGTACGGTCTACAAAACGTTTATCTTGTTTATTGCCAATCCGCATCATTTCCGTTTTTACATTTTTATCAGATCCTAAAGCATTTGGGTCCATCATAATATACAATTCGTTCATCGACTTTTTCAAACTAGTATAATGTGGTCCCATGGACTTCTCTGCATAGTAATCAAAGCTTTCAATCAATGCATCTACAGAATTCGTATTACCTTCTATTGGCAAGGCTTTATGCATAGGTACAATACCATCACTGGACCACATAGCATGACTAATATATGCATCTTCACGTTCTAAGAACAATTTAGAAGTAATACTTACGCTACCCCAGCCAATAGATTTCCCTTTACCGATTTTATATTGTCGTTTTGCATTTCTTGTGCCAAGCTCACCTCCATATGAACCGGTACCTAAGAACAACACTTTACAAAGAGCGCCTAATTCTTCTGTAGTCAGCGATTTAAAATAAATCTTACCTGTGAAAGTCACCCCTGGTTTTACACGGTTTCTACACTTAGTAGTTACATCATTATTGTCTGATTCATTTTTAGTTTCATCACGATGCCAGTACTGTTTAACGCCGCGAATGGTAGCCTCTGTATTATCCCAATGTAAACAATCATCACTCTTCTCTTGGTCTAAATACAACTGAAATGAGGTAGGGTTGGGACCTAGTAATGCAACAGACACTTCTTTTTTGTCTAGATAGTTTCCTTGTTTCAATGAGGATTCACTTAACTTAGCATCGCTAAAGGAAAGTCTGCCGCCCCAGTATTCTTTTAAACCAAACACTAGATCCGCAAAATCTACTCGACCCGTTTTCAATGTGGTTGGAACATGTGCTCCAATAGGATTAGTATATGGAATGCGATAGTACAATGGAGCTCCAAAATGGATAACCTGATTATTCTTAAGTGTAAAAAAGCAAGGTGCTACCAAATCAGCCGTAGGAATTCCTGTATACTTCGCTGCAAGAGCCCCTTTGGCTGCGCAATCGGTTAACACATCAAGACCTTTTCTTCTTTCATCAGAGCGATATGCCTCGATCACATGATTAGGAACTATATATTTATTTTCTTTATTCCATCTAAAGGCATATAAATTATTTTTTCCACGATCAGCTCCCTTTGCATTCAAACATTTAATCACTATATCGATTTGTTTTGTTTTTTCAAAGTCCTTCCAGTTTACTTTATTAGTTGCTTTATCACGGGTTCTTTTATCTCTAGCGGTAGATGGTGCACATAAATAGATATGCCACTGTACCCCATTTACATCGCGGGTCCGCACTAGGAACCCTCGTTTTCTCAAGTCTTTTGCTTTTGTTCGACGATCTCCCAGTTGCATGGAGTCCATATAGGCACTTTGTGCTTCTGAGGCATATTTAGCACTTGCCACACCACGATAATACAAGGATTTTTCAGTAAAATCTTCGTCTTTTCTAAAAGAACTAGCTGTTACTATCTTAAACAAATTTCGTACCATACCACGAAGGGAGCTGCCTGGAATCATCGGTTCATCATTATGAATGGCAAAGAAAGAACTTTCACCACTATTCTCTCCGTAACCACCTACCAAGGTAGATGTTTTTGTAGTAATATCTACTTCAATATACCCAGAATGTGTGCCGAAATCACGCACATAAGTTAGATACGAATCATAGATAGCTTCGTTATCTACATCAATCCCTTTCCACCCTTTAGGGACACAAATATCTGTTGGCAAGGACACAAAATTATACGGTGCTGTTGCAATTAGACCACTATTTCGTTTATCTATAAATTTATCTTTTACTTGTGGTGCCATTGTCTCACTCCTCTGTCATATCTACAATATCCACATATCGGTATTGGCTATATCCAGCTTGTCCTGTCATATGTGAAGATGTTATGTAATTTCTAGTCTTTAATCCTAAGCGCTTACTTTGCAAATCTGTGGGTACTACTTGTTTCATTTTACGACCTTTATCAGCTAATACTACAAATCCATCGTTAGATCCACTAAATTCCCCAAATAAAGGTTGAATGCTATCTACAAATTGGATCTCCACGCCATTCTCACTGTTTGTAGTATCCACTACATGATATCCCACAAGCATTCCATCAACGCATTGTGCATATACCTCTTCCTTTGTATTAAAGATGCGCACTTCTACAATACCAGTTCCATCATATTGTGTGTCATCACTCCAGTGAATCTCTGTACCATTCCAGTGCCCCCAAAGAACAGCGTGATGCATCCAAAGAACAATCTTACCCATTCCATTCAAATACTTACACAAAGGAGTGAGATCACCAGAAAAAGTTTCCTCAATATCTTGTATGATCACCTTTCCCTGCTGGACTGTCAGCTGTTTCAAAGGGCTAATTTGTTTCATATCTATGTCATTTCTATTCATGATACTATCCTCTACATAAGTTTACTAATGTATTGATTTAACTGATTTACATCACCTTGACTAAGAACGGCATAGGATGTGTTACTTCCCTTTGTCTCATTTGTAAAAGTAAATGTATCTTGTTGGTAGGAAATGCTGCCTTGTACCCCAAAGATTCGACCACGGCCAACGCTAGCTTCACCACCAAATGTCAGTTTACCCATCCATAAATCTCGGAATACAATAATGAACAACCCCGCTTCTTCTGGTGTGCAATGTTTGACTTCCAACTCAATAGAAATTGTACCATCTGCATTGCTATTTACTTGCCAAATAGGTTCTTCCGTAAACAGCGCTGAATCGATCGTGCCACCTGTAAAACGGTCTATACGATTGCGAGTTTGTGGTTTAGCAACAACCTGTTTACTTTTCTTAATGTATACTTCGTCCACAGATACACGGCTTTTTACCAATCCTGTCACCACGTTGTTCACTTTTTTCATGCCACCAAACAATGTATCAAACCGTGTTACACCTTCTTGATTCGGTGTATTCCATACTTCCCAAAGGCCCATTTTTTCTAAGATATATTGGGTATGATGGCGAATAACGCCTTTCACACTAGATCCCGGAATGACGTAATCGCCTTGGCTAATCAACATGGTACTATCCATAGCAGGGTTATCTCCTTGCGTACGAACGATTAAGGAGGTAGCAATATTAGCAGATACTTTCATCACTAATGTTTCCTGTTTAGGAGTAATGTGTGTCCCTGTATACATTGCATCCTCTGCACATGTACTAGCTTCTCTATATAACCAATGTCTTATAGAAGCATTACTTTTTAATCTATATTGCATTGCTTTACAATCTTGTACCTGGATTTTACCAAAGCCTTTTGTGGTAAACTTACCTACTGCCACTCCAGAGAATAAGATATTAACCAAGCATCGTACGGTATTCTCTAAGAATTCCAATACAGCCGAATCATCCCATGTGTTTCCATCTTTCTTTTCAAGATAGGTACGTAAAGACTTAATATGACCTTCTCGAAGAATACACTCCATCAAAAAGTCCCCTTTGGCACCACGGTCAATGGCTTCATAATCATACAATTGACCTTCTTTAGCAATACGGGATCCATACATAAGTGATACTCCATCACGCTGTGTCACTTGTGCATTCTCTAGGACAACATCAAAAAAACGAAGTGCACTTTGATTAGCCTCTACATCAGCATCCTGAATAGAGCCAAATAAAATATCTCACAATACTTGTTGTAACGCCATATCATAGTCTAAATAACTGCCCAAGGTATGACGTAATACCCCTGCCATACTCGTACCAGGAATATAGGCTTTTCCATTTCGATTTCTTAAGGCTAACATATCAATGAGTTCACTTTGTTTTTCCCCATCACCTACTAATAGTGGTGATAACAATTCTAAGGTACCCTCTATAAGAATCGTCTCTTTTATTGTTGCATCATTCATAAGATACACTCCTTATATTACAGTTTACGTGCGTATTTGAAAAACCATATCCAATACTCTACAAAACGATCTTCTGCAGGCATAGAACTTCCTGCTAATGTTCGTAATCCATCATGTGTATTGCAAATTATATCAATCCATTTCGGCACTTTTCGGTCTTCTAATAACTCTAACACATCATGAGATATACCTAGTTCTTTATGTCCTATAGAGAGCCCATTCGCTTTCCAGTTGTCCCCGAAAATACGACGTAGGGCCTCGCCATCATCTTTACTAAGACCTCCACGTTGTCCCGCCAATAAAGGCACATAGTTTTCTAATCGTGCAAATGTATGATTATCAGCTTTTTTCAATTCTCTTGCATGATTCTGTACATCCAAATACGCACGAGAACGAATGGCATCGATATCTTTGGTTTTCAAAACAGACTTCACTAATTTTTTAGTTGCTTTCGATAAACTTTTCACTGGTGCTACTGGCACTGGTTCTTCTGTAGTTTGCAGTTCCAAAGTACTTCGTAATACCCATGGGCGAATTTGACCAAAGCCTTCTGCCTTACGTCCCCCAATTCCTGTTGCCAAGACCTCTGTTAGTTGTTTAACATCTTCGTCTGACCAATCTGTACTACAAGTTAAGATGCATACAGATCCCTCTGCTAACGCTAATACTTCTGGGCGATATAATTGCCATACACCAACATAATTGCGCACTATTTCTGCCCCTGTAAATAATTTTGAAAGTGTCAATTCTTTCTCAGGTAATGCTCTTTTCAAAGCCTCCACAAAATCTTCAACTAACGATTCTTCCTCAAGACGACGCCATCCAGAAACAGGTCTATCTGAAATAAATGGACTATCTAAGCGAAGAGCTAATGTACCTTGTTTCAACTGCTCTACCCAGTCACTTATATTCACCATTTCACAAGGCAGCACATCGCTAAATGCTACTTCACATTTACCATAACTTGTGCGTTTTGACTTTCCTGCTCGTACTGTCAAAGTATTGTTTTTTAACTTAAGATCTCGTACTAAGGTAATTAAATCTTCTTCTTTACCGGTAATAATAGCCTCAAAGGTTTGCCCATCGCCAATAGCCTCGTAGTTATAGATACCACCGCCATTGCTTCTACCAGCAAAGCGTTCCTCTGCACTATTACGACTCATATGGAAGTATATTTTTTTATGCACGAAAGCTAAGTCTACATGTCCCTCATGTACAATACCTAGACCTTTTAGTACCTTATATCCTGCAGCTCCGTCAGCTGCTAGCATATCTTTAACATCGCCTTTTACTTTATGCTTCATCAATGATTGTGGTAATGGGTACGACCGATGACCTTTCACCATTGGATAGGCCGCTTGGAACTGTAATCCTCCTAAAAATAGTTGTTTGAAACTACTATCTTTATGAGCTGTATTTCCTAAGTTTCTCGCTTTTCTATACGCATCTGCTAGAATCCCACGTACAATCGTACCAGATATATAATCTCGGCTTTCAGTTAATACACGGGAGCTACTCTCCGCTGTAATTACTAGAGGAGATTGTGTTGTAATAGATACATGTAATTGTTTCATAGTCATCTCCTAGTCTTTATTTTAATACTAATTTAATCAATCGATCTTGGTTTGGCATAGTACAAATAATACGTCCAAAACCACGATTTCGTTTGAATCCAATGGCAGTCATATTTTGTAAGGCTGCTGCCAACAGTGTTTCATGTTTTTCATTACCACCGTCAATATGAATGTTCCCTACAAATTCAAATGAGGTGTTATCTACTACACGTAAATTACGAAGGCTTCCATCTTTAGCGACTCCAGTGTCTTCGTGAATTGCTGTTTGATATCTTACAGATGTAAAGGCATCTCGAATCTGATTTCTACCTACTACATCACCATACTCTTGAATAAGGCCACGTAATTCTTTAAGAATATCTTCATAGCCTTTAATATGAAAGTCTTCAAAGCTAGTGCCAGTAAGAGATTCTACTTCACCTCTATTAAATACTTCATCTAATACAGTTTGACTTAATGCGCCTTCTGTTTCACCTAGTGCTTCTTTCATTTCTACTAATTCAAGAGCACTTTCATAGAGTACACCTCGGAATCGTTTAGCCGGAATGAACGGCAACCCCCATTCATCCAAAATAACATCCGTATCCACGTTGATATCTGCTGCGCCAGAGCTTAATTGCAATGGTGATTTTAACTGAATTGTTACTTTAATATCCATATGTTCCTCACTACATTTCTATTTTTGATGATTCACAAAGTCTTGACAAAATCTTTTGCTAGGAAGGTATTCCATCATTTCAATAGCGTCTATATATGGAGTGGTATGCTTCTTAGCTTCTGCTACAGTATGCGTTTCCAAGTATTCTTCTTTCCAACCATATGTGCCATAGTCTTTCCAATGTTCCACACTTGGTAAGGATTTGCCACAATGTGTCAATTGTGCTACATATTCTTGGATTCCATGTGTTGTACCTTGTAAGATATATCGTAATCCTTTTACTTTATTTCTACCCAGCTCTTCTGCATCAATCGATGTTTGTAATGCATTGGCCAAGTTTAACATATTATCTAAGGCATGTTCTTTATCTTTCATATCCGACACAACATACGGTCCAAAATGTAATTGTCCACCTTTGATTGATGTATACTCTTGTTCACGAATTTGTTCTACTGTTGGTGCTTGTTCTCCGTGGAGGATGATAAAGTCTAACCAGCTGGATGCTTGTTCTCTCGCTTTTTCTTTCGCTTTAGCACATATTTGCTCCGCTAGCTCATAGCCTCTAAAAAACGGATAGGACGTATTTAATATGGCAATACCCGCGCATGAAAAAATTCCTCCATTGCTTGTAGTATTGCTTAGCTTAGCTGGGTTTTTAGCACTCAATACTTCTAATTCTTTCATAAACGTTTGGGCTAATAACACTGCTAATCGAGCATGGCATACAAAGGTAACATCATCACCACCGATAATGATTGGACGTAATGGCAAATACGGAGTTCCACGTCCTACATCAATTTCCTCTGCTTTATATGTTTCTGGTGAAATAGCCGCTGCTAATTGCACAACTTTTTTGAAAGCTTTTTCTGTCACAGTTGTCACTGTTTTAGATAGTTTGGTTCGTTCTGCTAATGTTTTACATTGGCTAAAGCGTTCCCCCATATTATTGCCATCAATATGAACAATTGCCAAATAATTATCCCCTTCTTGACGACCTAATTTAGAAAACTCTTGTGGGAATTGATACTCGCCAAGTTCTGTAGAAAAACGATCTGCCAGTTCTTCATTAGCCACTTTGGCCATGGTGTTTTTAGCTAACACTTCATGAGATACATAGCGACTATCACCTTTTCCTGTTGCTGCCTCTTGATGAATTGTATTTGCACTTTCACCGTTGACTGCACATGGCAATGTATGACCTGTCATAGGTACATTCACGACTGGATGTATGCGTTGTTTATTTTGTTGCAATTGCTGATACATAGCTTTGATACTATCCGAGTAATTTTCTGTATCTAATTGAATGATTCCAATAGCTGCGCCTACTTTTAATCCAGGGTATGTACATAATAAAGTTGTTGTAAACTCTTGTACAATACGCTTTAAATTTTCATTCCCTTCTCCTGCCACTTCTTCTTTAAAAAGGATAAGTGCATTACCACCACCAATATAGGCAACGTAGCAGTCTGTAGGTAATTGATTGGATTTAACTACTTCTTCAATAGATTCTACACCGCTTTCTTGTTCCCATCCTGTACTGTTTACAGAGTGAATACCTAAAGGTTTCAAGATAGATTCTTGCAAAATTTGGTCTACTAAAATTGAATCAAATACCTTGTCAACAATAAAAGAAGCACCTATATTAGTTTTTAGCTTTGTCCCAGAAAAGATATATTTCTGTATGGACTGGGTATCCAATAAAATTGCCTTTACATTCATAATGAATTCCTTTCTTGATAAGATATGCAATATACTATTATAATAAATATACATCAATTTTATTATTATCACAAATCATTCTTATCTTGCATTTAAAGAATACTATATTGAATAGGGAGGTTTCTATGCTATCTTCACTTATGATTCTAGACTTACATATTAACTTTGTCGATGGAGCTCGTATTCATCCATTTTTCTCCAGTGTACTGCATGGTATTATGATGGAACATATAAATACAGAGTATGCAACTAAATTGCATGAAAGTACACTTCATCCTTATCGACAATATGTCTTTCATGATGCTAAGCAAGATACCACAATCTGGAGAGTCATTGGTTTAAACCAAGAAGCCATCATTAATATTCTAGAGCCTCTCTTTCATTTGCCAGAGCAAGTATTTGTGCGACAACAACAAAAATATTTACAAATTACAGACCGTATCATCTATGACGAAACCTCCTATGATTTTCTATATGAAATATTCTTAGAGGCTCCGACAAGTACAGTTAAATCAGTAAATCTAGATTTTATAACGAGTGCCAGCTTTAAATCTCAAGGAGAATACATTCCGTTTCCAGATACAAGTCGCTTTTTTAAAGGCTTATTACGTCGTTGGAATACGTTCAGTACTAACTATCCTATTAAAGGAGATGATCTAGCTGACTCATTGGCTAGCCTATTTAAAGTATGTGACTACCATCTTAAGTTTAGCCCATACCGGATAGAACGTGTTCAGATTCCTGCTTTCAAAGGTCACTATACATTACGACCTAATACAAAGCATCCTCTGTTTCCTATTGCTATGTTACTATTAGCCTATGGAGAATTCGCCGGCATGGGAATCAAAACCTCTTTAGGTATGGGTGCGTATCGTTTGACTGTCACGCACCTAGACTCTGAATAGGGTCTCTATTTTTTAAACCACCGCAGTTTGATATCCGACACAGTTCTTTTACCTGCATTCACATCGCTAGGCGAACTAGATAATGTGATAGTATAGCGGTCTTGGCCTCCTAATTTAGCTTTAAAATGAGCCCCTTCTTTTGTAATCTCTGCTCCTACGGAAGCAAGCTCATTACTCATCCGATCAGTGAAACGACGATAATTACTAAATAAGCTATCTAAGGAGTCATAGGTATCCCAAGCATCCTTCTTGCGTGGTGCATTATAAGTAATAATATCGTTACAGATATCGTATATCCGATTGCTAGCATGGACATCTTGTGGCTTATGATCTTGGCGCACGTCCTCTAAAATTTTTAGCACGGCGCTTCTAATTTCATCGTTATAAATATCATCTTCTTTACCATAATATAACAAGGCTGGTCCCGACTTGGAACTATTCATCCTAGATTGTAGTATACTTAATTCTTGTTGAAGATTCATATAATCCAATAAATATTTTTCTGCCTGTGCTTCTGCCTCTTTCAGTCTCTTCTCTAATGTAGCTGTTTCATTCACTGCTATTTCTGCTAGTTCGGTTGATTCAATTCGTTCTTGAAGGGACTGTTTTATTTTCTTCTCTAATACCTTTTGTTGTACACCATACCAACTATCTAATGGCTTACGATCAATTAAGTTCATTTCACCGCACACAATATCTACAACTCTCTGACGAACTTTTTCTGCCTTCATCTCTGTGTCAGTATGATACACTTTTACATCTGGTGCTTGTAGTAAATTTTTATGGTGATAAATAATCACTGAGTTCATTTCCTGGTCATCTGACTTTACAAAAATACGTGCCACACCTTCTAAGTTAAGTGCCAATTTATCCATATTGATTCGCTCTATAAAAGTTGGACTACCTTTGATAACGACATTACATACACTATGTACCGGTTCTTGCAAGAGGCTAGTCTCAATCTCTTCCGACCACTCCATCACATCTGGACCGATAGGTACCCCATGCTCCTGAGCAATATATCCACCTTTTACTAGATATTTAATAATAGATGGTGCCCAAAAATAACGATTTGTCTCCGACATAGATTCATCAAAGTTTTTGTGTTGTAATACACAAACTGTATGTTCCTTTGTATTAAATACCACCTCTGTTTTCCACAGTCCAGATTCATCTGGCGCCTGCTCAAACAAAGCAGCCATAATCTCCTCATCCTCGTATTGCTCTATCATGAGGGTATGTCCATTTTCTTCCCAAGCTGGACTCATATCCACCCCATCCCACGTAACTGCCTCTGAAAACGCTTGATAGTCCACATGTTGACGCCAGTCTAACAAAGCACGAATAAAGCTTCTTGGCTTTAAATCATCTGTTACTTTTAATTTTGTACTATATACGATCATTTATATCCTCCTTAATCATTGCAATCTGCTTCACAGACTCTTGGTCCAATGAACCTTCCTCTGTTAATAAACGCCGTTCTAATACAGCTTTGATTATTTTTACTATTATCACAGTTTGAGCAATACACCCTTTTTCATTCGCATCGTATTGTCTATAGTCTGTGCCCGACTGGTGGATGATTTTCTTCATAGTATCCACTAATGGTTGTAATAATCCTTCTAATTGCTGCAAAAACTCTCGTACCATATCTGCTTGTTCTGCGATTACCTCACAAGCAATACTAGCTCTCTTCATATCTTCTTCAAAGGCTTTAGACCTTGCTCGATTGGATTTAGCATCTTCCAAAAAATGATTCATTTTAGAGTCAAATACATAACTGGCTACCGCTAATATTGGAACCGTGACAAGTCCGCCTAAGACAGCCACACCACCAGCCACACCAAGCCCACCAGTGGCTAAAGAACCACCTCCAAAGAAAGCCAAGGTTGCATTGGTCGCTGCCACTCCTGAAAGGCTACCTATTGCTGTTCCTGTGGACGCTGTTGCCAGTGCCCCTGCTGCACTATAAGCACCAAAGGCAGCCAATGCACCAGAGGCTACACCACTACCTATTCCTTGTACAATACTGGTCGCTAACAATTGGACATTTCGTAATTCTTGAAATGTTTCCTCCTTTGTTTGACCATATATATCTAGTTCCTTCGCTCCTGTCAAATCCACATGCTTAATTTGTTCCATTGTATCTAAAAAGTCTTTCACTGTACCGTCTAACAGTTTCACTTTGTACCCGCCTAGGGCATCGATAGCTCCACCAGCTTTTATCCGTGCCTCGTCCATAGAATGCTGTGCCCTCTGTACACAGCGTTGTGCTCGATCATTAATATCCTTAGCTTCCTTGTACTTTCCCTTTGCATCAATCCCTTTTTTTAAGGTAATGCCTCCTGCAAGCGCCACTAAACCTGCTAATAATAATGGTATTGGCATAAACTATCTCCTTTCCTCAAAATGCTACAAATTGTGTCTATAGTTCTGTCATTGACTATGGGTTTTTAGATTCTTAACGGCTCATCTGATACCATAAGTGCATCAAATTCCATTTGATTTTTATATGTCACGATTCCACCAAAATGAGCAATGATACAATTCCCCATATCTAGTACCCACTGTGTATCATTAACTTGAATACCCTCTTGCATTCCTATAAAAGCCTGCTTAAATTGCTCTTTTTCATGGCTAAAGTATGTATTGATGGCACTTTCAAATTGCTCTCGATAAGCTTTCATTTGCGCCACGTACTGTATACAAGCTACTTCTAGCTCCTGACGACGATCAATGGCAACCCCCTCTTCTTTGAAAGCCTGCTGTAACATACCAAACATCGCAGATGATATGGAATAGCCCGCCATAGCACCAAGCATACCACCTACAATAGGGATTGGAATTACTACTTGCCCTATACCAGCAAACAAGCTCGCAGAGAGCATATTTGCACTTTGTAAAGATAATTCCTGAACACAAGTATGTCCATCAATTTGTCCAGTACAATATCGATACAACACTTGGGAAGATGTAATACCTACTTGCACCATCGCCTGTGGCAACCCCGTCATAGATGCACCACGTAAGCTAGCACTAGAAGCCTGTTCCATAATACCTTTCAACAGGGTACCTCCAGCTCCTACCACATAGCTTTGCCCAGCTCGTTTTATCGTAGATTTCCCAATATTGATGGCCGCTTCTTTTCCAGTACTCTCCCCCTTTAGTAAAGCTACCGTTTGTTGTACGACAGCCATAGAACCACCGATAATAGCTCCAAACTCAGCAGCTTGCATTCCCGCACTATGGATAATCTGCCCCATATCTTGTGCTGTCGATAGATACGGATGTTCCCTAGCAAATACAGCTTCATCCGAAGTTACCACACTTTGTCGAGTATTTTGACGAATCGCTTCTGCTCGGTCCAGCTGTATTTCCAAATGATCTCGCGCTTCTGGGTCTGTTACACGGGCTAATTGCTCATGCAGTGCCTGTATTTTCTTATCTGCTTCCGCTAAGAGTCCCTCATATTGATCTTTCGGCACTTCAATGAGTACATGATGCTCATGATACTTCGCAAACTTATCGCTCATCAGTTTTTGAAAGGCTCTAGTAGCACTGCCTTCATTAAAAGGATCACCTTCAGAATAGCCTAAAAATTTAATCTGTGTTCCTGTACCATCTATGATCGCCTCTTGTTCATCTAACTTAACCGAATCATAAAGCGGATCATTCACCCGTCCTAAATCATCTGTACGCATCGTGCGACTCGTATCTCCTTGAATACGTGCCTCTGCATTTTGACGAACTACAGATTTCACCTCTGCAGAAAATCCTACTTGTTGATGAATATTTTGATACTCATAGTCGGGATGTACCTTAGAGTCAGCTATCTTCGATAAGCCACGGACCCACTCATGATTTCTTAAATTATCCATTCCTGTCAGACCTACTAGATGTTCACCAATCGCGCCACCATAACGCTGTACCATATCCTGAAAAGTGCCCACTAAAGTAGCATCCATAAATCCATCATCTATGCTTGTTGTATGATTGACAGAACTCTTTTCTGGCTTTTTTCCTCCATTCTCTTCTATTCTATCACTCATGATAGCCCCCTTACCTAATCTCTCAGCGTATTAGTTATATTTAGTATATCAAGTTTACTGACCTATGTGAATATTATTTTCACTACATTTATTATCATAATACATAATACTCCTATTGACTATGCACACATACATATGATTACTAAGACTTTCATAGTCTCTCCTTTATATAATTTATTGTTTATTTACATAGCAAATATAGCAACTCTTTAGTTTTGAAAATTATGAAAGTCCCAATAGATAGTTTCTATTGAGACTCTTTATGATACACCGCACTTTTAATATTATATTCTATTATCCTGATTAATATAAAAAAGTTTATATGCATATCTACCTATTTGTAACTAGTCAATCTAAAATCTATAACATACAGAAAAAAGGCCCTCCCGAAGGAGAGCCTTTCCATATTACTTTCGCTATTGATTAGCCTTGTAATTCGTCTTCAAAACCTTTTTGTAAACGAACATAGGATTGACGGCGTTCTTTAGCTAATTGTTTGTTGATTTCTAACAATTCTTTGCTCATTGCAGGAACTGCTTTACCCAAAGATGTGTAACGAACTTCTTTTCCTAAGAAGGAATCGAATAATTCGTAATCAGGTTCTTTGGAATCAAGGCTGAATGGATTTTTGCCTTGTGCTTTTAATGCTGGGTTGTAACGGTATAGATCCCAGTAACCGGATGCAACAGCTTGTTTAGTTTCAGCTTGTGCATTACCCATACCACCTTTAATACCATGGTTGATACATGGAGCGTAAGCGATGATTAGGGATGGACCTGGATATGCTTCAGCTTCTGCTAATGCTTTCATCAATTGGTTCATGTCAGCACCCATACCAACTTGAGCCACATAGATGTTACCATATGTCATAGCAATCATACCAAGGTCTTTTTTGTTTGTACGTTTACCTTGCGCAGCGAATTGAGCAACCGCACCTACGCGAGTAGATTTAGATGCTTGACCGCCAGTGTTGGAGTATACTTCTGTATCGAATACGAATACGTTAACGTCTTCACCGGAAGCCAATACATGGTCAAGGCCACCGAAACCGATATCGTATGCCCAACCGTCACCACCGAAGATCCATTGGGAACGTTTTACAAGATATTGTTTTTTAGCCAATACTTCTTTTACAGCTTCTGTTTGTTCTACTTTGGAAAGAGCAGCGATCACAGCTTTAGCGCGGTCACGAGTACCTTCGCCTTGAAGACGTTTTTCTAACCATAAGTCAAGAACTTGTTTAGTTGCTTCATCAGCAGTTTCAGCGATAGAAGCTACAGTTTCAGCTAATTGTGTACGGATTTTTTCAGTACCGATGAACATACCGTAACCAAACTCAGCGTTATCCTCGAATAAGGAGTTAGCCCATGCAGGACCTTGGCCTTGTTGGTTTTTAGTGTATGGAGATGCCGGCATAGATGCACCCCAAATGGAGGAACAACCTGTTGCATTGGCAATCATCATACGGTCACCGAACAATTGAGTAATCAATTTAGCGTATGGAGTTTCACCACAACCTGCGCAAGCGCCGGAGAACTCAAGCAATGGAGTTTTGAATTGGGAACCTTTTACAGTTTCTTGTTTCATTGGGTGAGATTTAGTTGGTAATGCTACACCATAATCCCAAGCTGGAGCAAATTCTAATTCGCCATCGATAGGGCGCATTTCGATTGCTTTTCCTTTAGGAGCTGGACAAATGTTTACACAGTTACCGCAACCTAAGCAGTCTAATGGAGATACAGCAATACGGAATTGCAATTCACCTTTAGTCATCATTTCTGGAATTGTTTCAAAGTTTTCTGGACCTGCTGCTGCTTCTTCTGCTGTCGCTAATACAGGACGGATAGTTGCATGTGGACATACGAAGGAACATTGGTTACATTGGATACAGTTTTCTTTGATCCAGTGAGGAACGAATAAAGCGGCACCACGTTTTTCGAATGCTGCAGTACCAGAAGGTAATGTACCATCTTCATAGCCTGTGAAAGCGGATACTGGTAAATCATAACCAGCTTGTGCATTAACAGGTTTTGCAATGTTAGCCACATAGCTTGGGCAAGTTGTGCAAGAAGATTTTTCGAAAGTATCTTCGGAATCTTTTGCATCTTTCCATGCTGCTGGAACTTCTACTTTTACAAGAGCCCCAACACCTTCATCAACAGCTTTGTTGTTCATTGCAACAACGTCAGCACCTTTTTTACCATATGTTTTTTCAATGGAGTCTTTTAAGTACTCAACTGCTTTGTCGATAGGAATGATTGTATCTTCAGTTAATTTGAAGAATGCAGCTTGTGTAACCATGTTGATACGGCCACCCAAACCAATTTCAGCTGCAATTTTCGCTGCATTGATGATGTAGAAGTTCAATTCTTTTTCAGCAATTGTACGGCGAAGTTTTGCAGGTAATTTTTCTGCTAATTCTTCTGGAGACCAAGTACAGTTCAATAAGAATGTACCGCCTTTTTTAATACCACGAAGAAGATCATATTCATGAACATAAGATTGACGATGACAAGCGATAAATTCTGGTTCAGTTACCAAGTATGGTTTGTTGATTGGATTTTTACCAAAACGTAAGTGGGACATTGTCACACCACCAGATTTTTTGGAGTCATAGTCGAAGTATGCTTGTGCATACATATCTGTATGGTCACCGATGATTTTGATAGCAGATTTGTTAGCACCTACAGTTCCGTCAGAACCGAAGCCCCAGAATTTACATCCAGTTAAACCTTCAGTTTTTACGGATACACCTTCAGCACGGTTTAAGGACAAGTTAGTTACATCGTCATTGATACCCAATGTGAAGAAACGTTTGCCAGCTTCTGCTAACATGTTATCGAATACTGCTACAAGGTCAGCTGGGATTACGTCTTTAGAAGAAAGACCATAACGACCGCCGAATACTTTAGCATTAATATTGTGTTGAACAAGTGCTGCTTGAACATCTAAGAATAAAGGTTCAGCTAACGCACCTGGTTCTTTTGTACGGTCTAATACTGCTACGCGTTCTACAGTTTTTGGAAGAGCCGCTACAAAACGATCTGTCGCGAATGGACGGAATAAGTGAACTTGTACGAAACCAACTTTACGGCCTTGTGCACGTAAGTAATCTACAGTTTCAGTAGCTACTTGTGCAGAGGAACCCATTGTTACGATTACATCAGTTGCATCTTCATCACCATAGTAGTTGAACAATTGGTAGTTACGACCAGTGATTTTGTTGATTTCATGCATGTAATGTTCTACTACATTTGGAACTTCTAAGTAGAATGGGTTAGAAGCTTCACGATGTTGGAAGTAGATATCAGGGTTTTCAGCAGTACCACGAGTTACAGGAGCATCTGGGTTCAACGCACGTTGACGGAATGCTTCTAACGCTTCTTGGTCCACTAAAGGTTTTAATTCATCATATTCTAATACTTCGATTTTTTGGATTTCGTGAGAAGTACGGAAACCGTCGAAGAAGTTGATGAAAGGAACGCGAGTTTTTAACGCTGTTAAATGCGCAACTGGAGCAAGATCCATAACTTCTTGTACAGAGGATTCTGCTAACATAGCACAACCAGCAGCACGAGCTGCCATAACGTCTTGATGGTCACCAAAGATAGACAATGCTTGCGCTGCGATAGCACGAGCCGCTACGTGGAATACACCTGGAAGTAACTCACCAGACACTTTGTACAAGTTAGGTAACATTAATAAAAGACCTTGAGAAGATGTGAACGTAGTTGTCAATGCGCCCGCTTGTAAAGAACCGTGAACTGCTGCTGCAGCGCCGGCTTCGGATTGCATTTCAACAACCTGTACAGTATGACCAAACAAGTTTTTACGACCTTGTCCTGCCCATTCATCCACATGTTCTGGCATTGGAGAAGATGGTGTGATTGGGTAAATAGCTGCCACTTCAGAGAAACCATACGCTACGTGTGCTGCAGCTTGGTTGCCGTCCATAGTTTTCATTTTACGCATGTTAAAATAGCCTCCTTAAAGCAAATAAAAATTAACACTTGTAGTTACATACAAAATAGGGGGATGTATATAGACTCTTGTCCGTGCACTCGCAGGATGAGTCCTCCCCTCTTGAGTATCAAAATGTTTTTTGAAATATGAATCATTTATTTCTAAAAAGATTGCATATGTTGCAAAAATGTAATAATATATAAGTTATATAGTACCTCTTTGCAAATTTGTGAAGTAGTAACTCTACTTCTTGAACAAATTGATATAGCCTTATGGTTTCATTATACATTGAGAACGAGAACTTCGCAATACCATATACACTATATCCATTGCTAATTATGCGATTATCAATTTACATTTACACATGCTTTATTGCTCAAATAGCATACTAAAAAAGAGGGCTTTTGTTATTACCATATTTAAGAGGTGCATTATGGACTTTCATCACTTAAAATACTTCGTAGAAGTAGCGGATCAAAAAAGTTTCAGCAAGGCCGCAAGAAATCTTCACATTTCACAATCTGCTATTAGTCGTACTATAAAAGCATTAGAAGACGAGCTAGGTGTTGTGTTATTCATTCGTAATGCAAAATCTGTTGAAATGACTGATGGCGGCACCATCTTTTTAACGCATGCGAAACGTGTTGTATTCATGTTTGAACATTTAAAAATCGATTTCGAAAACGAATTCCGCTTAGAACAAGGTTCTGTATTAATTGGTTTACCACCAGTTACAGACGCTCCAATCTTTGCACAATTATTAGGTGAGTTCAAACAAACCTATCCTCAAATCGAATTAGAGTTATATGAACATGGTTCTAAAAAAATAGAAATTTCTGTCCAAGAAGGTCTTATCGATGTTGGGATTATCTGTACAAAACCAAATTCAAAAGAATTTGACTCATTCTATTTAACGAGTGATCCTTTAAGCGTTATCTTACCAAAAGATAATCCATTAGCCCTAGAAGAATCTATTTCTCTTGATCAATTAGCAGATCAATCTTTTGTGTTACATAAAGATGATTTTAACCTTCATGATGAAATTGTAAAATCTTGTAAATCTGTTGGCTTCCAACCACATATTGTATTTGAAACTAGCCAACGCGATTTGATGTTACAAACCGTAGCCGCTCACTTAGCAATCGCTTTATTACCTAGTCGTCTATGCCCTACGGAAGATGAAAATACAAAAGTAGGATCTAGCGTTGTGGTACGTCCTTTAGTAAACCCTGAAATTATGCATACTTTACACGTTATTTGGAAAAAAGGACATTACCTATCTCATGCTTCCCGCTTATGGTTAGACTTTGTGATGGCGCGCTTGCCATTGATTCCTGGCGACACCCATGATGAAACAGCTGAGTAATCTGCTTCTGAAAGTAGGCCCTCTCCTAAAGAGGCCACTGTTCTGGATTATCCTCTACGTGCTAAGCACAACCTATTGGATGGTGTCACAACAACTAGAAATCAACGCTCTGAAAGAACGAGTTGACACAGAGCATACCATGGAACACAGTGATACCTTTCATTATCGCTTGACCAACCTAGAAAACATCAGTAACTCTCACGGAGATCGACTAAAAGAACTAGAACGTGACAACTGGCAGCTCAAACGTTTCGCCAACCAACACCAGTTCCGCATCATGCAACTAGAATGGGAGCATCCCAATATAGAGGCCCCAGAACCAAGCAAATCCACACCGGTGAAAACACCATTCAAAGCAAACCCAACCAACGTCCCAGACGTTAAAAAATAAACAAAGGACTGTACCAAGTGTATCAACACTAAGTACAGTCCTTTTTATATTCCATTTACTACAGCATACTCCCTTGCGACGCCTACCTCAGCACTTACTACATTTGAAAAGGAGGGATATGTGAGACATAAAAACAATTTGTGGCAGCACACTCCCTTGCGACGCCTACCTCAGCACTTACTACATTTAAAAAGGAGAGATATGTGAGACATAAAAACAATTTGCGACAGCATCCTCCCATGTGACGCCTACCTTAGCACTGACTGTATAAAAAAAGGGGGATATATGTCTGTAAAAAACAATTTACTACAGCATACTCCCTTGCGACGCCTACCTCAGCACTTACTACATTTGAAAAGGAGGGATATGTGAGACATAAAAACAATTTGCGGCAGCATGTTTTTATGTCTCACATATCCCTCCTAACCATTTCTAGTATAAGTGCTTAGTGTATAAGGAGCATCCATTCGAGGAACGTACACAGCACATAGGCTATGATAAACTTTACTTTTTGTTTCCGATCCCGGTCTTCATCAGCCACTTTCAATCGATGTGCCAAGAATCGTTTATCTCGTATTTGCATCAACATTTCCACGATGTGTTCTTGTCGTTTCATAACATTTTTATCGTTCTCTAAAGCCTGTTTCTGCATAGCAATACGTCGTTGTAATCGTCGCATCTGGATCTTAATATTATTGCTCACAAATACAGATTGCCATTTTTTCCTCGTTTCAAAATACATGTAAATATAACGAGGAATATTCATGACCACAAAACTGAATAGCAAAATGCTCAAGGAAATAAAGAAATACGTAGAGAAAGAAAAGTCCTGTAGCTCTTCATGTGGTAAGTAATGGTTCAAGATAATAAAGCTCACCCAAACCCCTATGGGCATTAACAAAGCTGCCGCCATGTCAATAGAGCGAACCCAGTTCGTTTTTACCGGCATTTCAGGAGCTAAATAGGTTTCTAACTTCTGATGGAATGCATAATACTCCACTTGCAGCACAGATTGCCCCGATTTGATGGCTGTTAATAGCACCGGCCCTACGCTATCTTTTGGTCGCTGTGGCCAAGGAATAAACTCTCGTACAGGGCTATCTGGTGACAAGTCAAACCGAATAATACCTTTCTTTTCTAAACGCATAGATGATGTATCATCACCGATACTGAAAGGATTAAAAAACATCCCTAATACATGCAAACTCCAATTTCCCAAAATATGAGTAATGATATTTAAAAACAAACCACCCATATCTACATTGGCTACATCTAATTTAAGCTGAATGGTAGATGTATAATCATCAAACCAAATATCATCAATATCAAATTCTACATTGATGACATTCCCCAATTTCGTGATGACATTCATGAATACCTTATTGTTTGGTTCAAATTCAAAAATAATGGAATGAAAGAACCAATGATTACGCACCACTGATCGCATCTTACGGTTCACCGCTTCTTCCTCAATGGATAGCATACGATGATCGTAGAGCGTATTTCCATCTTCTAGTTGCTCTGGTAAACGTGGGGCTTCTATATGTGTTTGTGTAGTTACAGTATTGGCTAATTTCAACAGCTTTGTAACTAATTGTCCCATATATATCTCCTATCTAGTAGGTTATCTGAATCTAAGTGATACACTTTCATAGTTATCACAATTATATCATAGTCCCCTTACAAATGAAAGAAAAGCCCCACCTATACTAAATGCGTTCCATGCTCAATCTATGGTATTCGTAGAATCGACCTTGTAAAGCTAATAAACGTTCATAAGTTCCACTTTCCACAATGCATCCATCTTCTAAGAATACAATACGATCCATTTCATGAAGTTGTTCGATATGGTGTGTAATATATAATACAGTTTTTCCTTGGAACAAAGTACTCAACTGATCTTGTACCAAGTGCCGTGTGACTTGATCTAATCCTTCTAGTGGCTCATCCAAAAGCAAAATCTCTGCATCACGTAAATACAAGCGTGCCATACCAAGACGCTGTCGTTGTCCACCACTGAGGCCCATGCCCCCTTGACCGACCATGGTGCGCAAACCTTTTGGTAACGTCCGTACCCAGTCCGCCAGTTGCACCGCTTCTAAGGCTTGCCAAATGTCTTCATCTGTAGCACTCGGCTTAGCCAATCGGATGTTATCGCCAATTGTAGCATGGAATATATAGATATCTTGGGTAGCGTATGCCATATATGATTGCAATTCTTCCTCTGAAAGTGCCCTTGTATCAACTCCATCAATAAAGATAGTACCACTGTATGCATACCATCCTTGTAACAGCGCAAACAATGTGCTTTTACCGGACCCACTAGGACCTACAATAGCTATTTTCTCACCTTTTTGAATGGACAATTCTAATCCCTCGTAAATAGGCAGTACATCATAAGCAAAGGATAGAGCTTGCATACGAATCATTGGAATTTCTATTTCAATATTTTTATCATCCTGTAAAGGTTCATTATCAGAAGGTATATCAGCAAGTCTACTTCTATGAACACCCACATTATCTACTGATGGGTTCTGTTGTTTCTGTTGACCTTCTAACTGTTCCAATCGCTCCATAGCCAAAGCGCTTTCATAGCCATGCAAGGATGCTTCTGTCATAGGTTGTAGTGCTTCAAAGTAGGACTGCAATCCAATAGCGATAACCGCCACCCATAGCGGTCCGTAGGTAATGCCATCAATCACCCATAGGCCAACAATAATCCCTACTAATAAGGCAGATTGTGCTAACCCTAAGAGGATAGTCTGATTCCAACGAACGCCACGACTCCATAGACTTTGCCAGCCATCAAAATCACGAAAAGATGCTTTCATAGACTGTACAAATCGTTTTTCTTGATGACTCATAATAATATCTACCACACCATGAATAGATTCGATGAGTTCCTCTTTCATACGCCCTCTTGTATGTAATCGCATAGGTGGGACTTGCCGTAGCACATAGGTAATGATCATTGGCAGCACTAGGCCTACAAGAATACTGTACAATGCAATCACCATAGCTACTATCGGATGCAATTGGTATCCTATGATACAACCCAGTACTGTGACACCGATGAAAGACAAACTAGGTACTAAGGTGCGCAAATAAAAAAACTGTAGCGTCTCAATATCTGCCATAATCCGTCCTAGGAGGTCCCCCATTTTCATAGATTGAAAGATCCGTGGCACCAATGGTTCTAATCTTTTAAAGAAGGCAATACGCAATTCGTATAAACCTTGGAAAGCCATAGAATGCGACACATAACGTTCCCCATACCGACAGATGGCACGGCTAATCCCAAAGAATCGTACTCCTACAATTGCCAAGCTCAACACCACTAATAGGGGATGCTCTGAGGCTTTCGTTATGAGCCATGTGGACGTAGTAAGTAAGCCAATATTCATAAGCACCGTAGCCATAGCAAAAACTACACTACCCACTAGCAAGGCTTTATGCCCAGATAGTAACTTCCAGAGTGACCATAAGCCTCGACGGATATTCTGTTGCGTATTTCCTATTTTATTATGTTCTTTAATATTCGATGCATGTGTATTATGTAACGTTTCTATTTCAACTTGTCGCACTATATCGTACGATGTATCGCCACTGCTATAGTCTGCTCCTAATGCTGGATTAGGGGATTCAGACTTTAGTGTCTCCTCCACTACCTTCCGCATCACAGGATTACTATAGGTATTCACTAGGGATGTAAAATATCCATTTTGTACGATTAAGTCTCTATAACTACCAGCTTCTACTAATCGCCCTTCTTGCATCACAAATAAAATGTCCACATACTTCATAGTTTGCACACGATGCCCCACATACAAGACGATTTTATCTTGCCCATACTGATGCAATACCTGCATGATTAGATGCTCAGTTTCCACATCTAAATGAGCTGTTACTTCGTCAAGAATAAGGATTTGTGCTGGTCGTAACAAGGTTCGTCCTAAAGCTAATCGTTGGCGTTGTCCACCGGACAATCCATAGCCACCTTCTCCAATCAATGTATCTAATCCCTTTGGTAAATTAGCTACAAAGTCAGCTAGCTGTACTTGTTCTAGAACCTGCCATAAGGTTTCATCAGTCGCCGGTAATCCAAATTGTAAGTTCTCCCGTAAGGTACCACTCATAATATATGAGGTTTGACTAAGATACGCAATCTGCTCATGGTACCATTGACTGTCTAAGGTTTGTAAATCATAACCATCTACGGTCACTTGGCCCTTAGTAGGCGTTAATAATTGCATGAGCACATTAGATATAGTAGTTTTACCCGCTCCACTTTCACCAACTAGCATATAAGAACGGCCACGTTCCAATACACCTGTAAAAGTGGCTAAGCCTACATGATCTTCTTCATATTCGTATGCCACATCCCGAAACTCAATAGTTTGAATCGGATCCTTAAGTGTTTTCTGACCTGTATGAATTACTTCTACACCTGATGTTACATACTCCTCCACTGCTGTAAGGCTCACTTTACCTGATAAACCCGTATGAAATGCAGATCCCAACTGTCGTAGGGGAGCATAGAAATCTGGTGCTAGTAGCAAAATAAAGAAAGCTGGTAAAAACTCTACTTCCCCATATACTAAGGATACCCCTAAGTAGACAGCAATCATGGCTGTACTTATTGTACCGATTAATTCTAACACTAAGGCAGACAAAAAGGCGATACGCAATACCTTTAATGTAGCATCGCGAAACTCTCCAGATAAACGACCTATCACATGAATCTGTTCTTTGGCACGACCAAATACTTTCAGTGTTGTTAAACCTTGTAATACGTCAAGGAAATGTCCTCCTAAGAATTGCATTCGTTCCCATTGCTGCTTATTTAGTTTATCTGCTTCCTTACCAATGAGAATCATAAAAAAAGGAATCAAAGGGTAGGTTAGCAATAAAATCCAACCAATCCAAGAGATAGAATTAATAATAGCAATAGACAATATAAGTGGAATCAATACAGCATATAATACTTGTGGAATATATTGACTCATATAAGCATCTACATGATCTAACCCATCAGTCAATATATGTGTGATAGAACCAGCACTCTCGGATTGACGTACCCCTTGAGATAACATATGGTGTAGCACACGATTGCGTAGGTCCTCATGAACTGCACTTGCAATATGATCTCGCAACCACTGCTCTCCATGGGTACAAACCATACGTAGAAAAATCATTAACATTAATCCTAGTATATAATCAAAAGATATATCTCCACCTTGTACTACTAGCCTATCAATAATACAAGCAAAAGCATATGCTTGCCCTAACGTTGCTACCGTGCCAAGCAAGGTAAACAATAGTAATCCTCCATAGGAACGAGGATGCAATTTCACTAATTGCCAAGCAAAGGGATGAATCATCGGACCTCCTTTCCAGAATACGTGTTAGTCGATTCTTATCATATGCAAGAAAAGGGACGTGTAATCACGCCCCTTTTAAAATCACTATAGATTAATAGTGTAAGTCATCTTGTGTAACACGATGACGGAAATAGTAGTATGCCCATGCTTGGTACGCCAATACGATTGGTACGAAGATGCACGCTACGATTGTCATCAATGTTAATGTATACGTAGAGGATGCAGCATTCATGATTGTTAAGCTGTACGCTGGATCAATGCTAGATACCATGATACGAGGGAACAATCCTGCAAAGTACGCAAGGGTTACAAATAGAATTGTCAATGCACTGAACACGAAACCTTTACCTGTTTGGCGAGCACGTGTAAAGCCCCAAGATACTAAGAAGCTAAGAATAGCTAATGCAAATGCTACGGTAGCTAATGTGCTGTTGAATAGGTCTGTGTATACATAGGTAGCTCCTACCAATACCAACGCACCTACTGCTGTAATCACACCTTCTACTAATGCAGCTGCACGAGCGCGTTCAGAGATGTCCCCTGTTGTTTTCACGGATGCATATAAAGCACCATGGTACAAGAATACGCACACGAAGGCAACGCCACAAAGAATCGTGTATACGCTCAATAAATCTAAGAACCCACCTACAAAGTTCATATCTTTATCGATAGGTGTACCTTGGATCAAGTTACCTACTGTAACACCCCAAAGAAGTGCTGGGATAGCAGATCCAAAGAAAATGCACCAGTCGAAAGCAGCACGCCATGTTGGGCTTTTATCTTTACTGCGGAAGTCAAAAGATACCCCACGAGCGATTAACGCTGCTAACATCAAGAACAATGCCAAGTAGAAACCACTGAATAAGGTAGCATATACTTGTGGGAAGGATGCAAACATAGCACCACCAGCGGTGAGCATCCATACTTGGTTACCGTCCCATACAGGACCGATAGTATTGATTAATTGGCGGCGTTCACGGTCTGTTTTACCCAAGAATGGGAGCCACATGCCTACACCATAGTCAAGACCTTCTAAAATGAAGAATCCCGTAAATAGAACACCTACTAAGATGAACCAAATTAATTCTAAGTTATTTGTAATTATTTCCATAATGTAGCCTCCTCTTGTTCAACCACATCATGAGCTGGGTTACCCGCTGGCCCCGCTTGAATATGTTTTACTGCCAAGTAGATTGCGGCAATTGCCATGACTACGTATACAGCTGTAAAACCGATAATTGTTGTCCAGATTTCTGGGGCTGTTACCACTTTAGATGCACCATCCGCCGTTTTTTGTAAGCCATATACAAGCCAAGGTTGACGACCCGCTTCTGCTACATACCAGCCTGTGGAGTTCGCAATGAATGGAAGGGCTAACATATGATAAATCGCTTTTAAGGCTGCTTTGTTATTAAGCAATTTGCCTTTCATATGCAAGTAGTAACCTACGATAGATGTAACAAGCATCAAGATACCTGCTAAAATCATCACACGGAAAGACCAGAACATAGATGTTACATGTGGCACATAATCGCCTGCACCGTGTTTTAGTTCTGCTTCTTTTTGAAGGTCATTGATACCTTTTACTTCGCCTTTGAAAGAATCATGAACTACAAAGGATAGCGCCCCTGGTACACCAATTTCAAAATTGTTCTTTTTGCCATCTTGGTCAATGCCAGCAACGATAGCAAATGGAGCTGGATCATGTGTTTCCCACAATGCTTCAAAAGCAGCTACTTTCATTGGTTGTAATTTGGCTACTGTTTGGCCTTGGAAGTGACCTGCGCCACTAACTAATAAACCACCAATTACTGCTGCACCTAAACCAAACTTAATAGATTTAGAGTAAAAATCTACGTGATTATTCTTCAATAAATGCCATGCACTAACAGAAGCAATGATAACACCTGCTGTTAAGATACCATCTGTAAAGATGTGCAAATATTGACCTGGTAAATACCCATTTTGTAGGATAGCCGCAAAGGAATCCATTTCTGCACGGCCATTACGAAGTGCATATCCAACTGGATGTTGCATAAATGAGTTCGCTACTAAAATCCAGAATGCGGATAAGTTACTTCCGATAGCTACCAACACTGCTACAAATGCATGTGCTTTAGGGGATAATTTATCCCAACCAAAAATCCAAGCCCCCATAAAAGTGGACTCTAAAAAAAAGGCTGTTAAGGCTTCTAACGCCAAAGGAGCTCCGAAGATATCTCCCATGAAGCGAGAGTATTCCGCCCAGTTCATTCCAAAATGGAACTCTTGAACGATACCTGTTACAACACCCATTGCAAAGTTAATTAAGAATAATTTTCCCCAAAACTTTGCCATTTTTTTGTACACTTCGTTTTTCGTACGCACATAAGTAATTTCTAGTATTGCTACTAATACTGTCATACCTAGCGTAAACGGAACGAAGAGCCAATGATAGATCGTTGTCAATGCAAATTGAAAACGAGCTAACAAGACTGCATCCATCATGTTAATTCCTCCTCACTTGAATACAATTTATACCACATGGTGCAATGATATTTGAATCGAACGCTCACGTTTTGCTAACGTTTCGAAATCAACATTTTTTAACTCTTGTATTAGTACAGCTTGAATTTTACCAACTGCCTCTTGTACGGCGCATTGACCATGGCAGCCACGAGAGCAACTTTCAGAGTCATATAAACAATGTTGTAAATATGTGTCTCCTTCTACCGCTGTTACCACATCATACAAACTAATATCTTTAGGCTTTTTGGCCAATGTAAATCCACCATCTACGCCTCGGTAAGAGTGCAATAATTTTGCATTCACTAAATATCTCATAATTTTTAGTAGAAATCGTTCAGGAATCTTGCTAGTACGCGCTAACTCTGAGCCTACCTTACGAGTACCAAAAGGTAATGTAGACATATATAAAAGAATACGAAATGCATAGTCTGTCGCTTGATTAAATTTCAATGAGTCCTCCTCTTTTGTTATCTATCCTTCATAAAACTCTATCCGTCATCAAAAGTACACTACTTAGGTATACTTTAAGCTTGCAAAAAAATGCTCGAGTGCAAAAGCGTTCGAGCATCTCTTGTTTCTATTATAAGAAATTATTGAGAATGTTGCAACCTATTTCTTCACAACTTCTTCATTTTTTATATATGTGCTAATGTATCAATAATCACATAAGCTAGTGCAGATACGCCTGCAGATAATGGTATCGTAATAAACCAAGCAAATACCATAGACCTTGCAGTGCTCCAGTTAACCGCTCTTACACGCATGGCTGTACCTACCCCCATAATAGATCCACTCACAACATGTGTAGTAGATACTGGTAAATGCAATAATGTAGCTGTAAAAATAGTAATAGCAGAGTTCAAATCAGCTGCAAATCCATTAATACTTTCTAATTTAAAAATTTTACTACCTACAGTAGCAATAATTTTCCAACCACCTGCTGCTGTACCTAATGCCATTGCTGTAGCACAGGCAATTTTAACCCAAATAGGTACATCTAAGGTTTGTAAATGTCCACTAGCTACTAAGGTTAACGTAATTATGCCCATCGCTTTTTGTGCATCATTAGATCCATGCGAAAACGACATTAAGGCCGCAGATACTAATTGCATATTCCGAAATCGATCATTTAAGATAATTGGAGAAAATCGTCCAAATAGGATCAGCAGTATTTTCATAACAATATAGCCCAATACTAGCGCTAGAATAGGAGATGCCACCAAAGAAATAAAAATCTTACCAATCCCACCAGCTTGCAGAGCTTCAGGGCCTACAGAAATCAACACAGCACCAATGATACCACCAATTAAGGCATGGGAAGAAGAGCTTGGAATCCCATACCACCAAGTTAAGAGATTCCAGAAAATAGCACCTACAAGAGCTGCAACAATAATTTCTCCGTTAATCATCTCTGGGGCTGTAACAATATCTCCACCAATCGTTTTAGCAACGCCCGTACTCACCATAGCTCCCAAAAAGTTTAACGTGGCTGCCATCATAACAGCCGTCTTTGGCGCTATGGCTCGAGTAGATACTGATGTGGCAATTGCATTAGCAGTATCATGGAATCCATTTATATAGTCAAAGGCCAATGCGAGCAAAACGACGGCCCATATCACCCAACCATCAAGCATACTTTAATACTACCCGGCGGAATGTTCCTACCAAAGTCTCAGATCCATCAATAACGTCTTCCATGGAGCTAAGAATTTCCTTCCACTTAATGATTTCAATAGGGTCACTGCACTCTGTAAAAAGTTTCGCCATTTCCACATGATAAATATCATCTGCCTCTGCTTCTAAACGCAACACCTCTAACGCACGACCTTCTACTTTCAGATAGTTCTTTTTTAAACTCCCCATATAAGAAATAGATTTTTTAATGTGTTTGCAACATTTAGCTACGATTTCTGCCATACGGATTGCTCCTGCAGTTGGTTCGCTTTGCACTTGATACATTACCATTTTATCCATAATTTCTTTAATATTATCAATCGTGTTATCTAATTGATCAATCAAAAGTTGAATGTCTTCACGATCCATTGGCGTAATAAATGTTTTACGCAAACGGTCCATAGTAGCCGCTACCAATTCATCTGCCTCATGTTCCTTTTGTTCAATTTCGCGAAGAGCTTCTCGCTTCTCCACTTCTCCTTCAAACACATCTTGCATCAATTGTGCTGCCTCATGACATAACTCAGCATGGTCATTGAGCATACTGAAAAACTTTTCTTCTTTTCCTTTTAAATTGAAAGCCATTACTTCCTCCAATAACTTACTATGTAATTTAGATAATTCCATTATAGCACGTTACCATTCACTTGTGCATACAAATTACAAAAGCCTATATACATTTTTTACTTTTAATACGTAATGCTATTCTTTTAGATATCTCTATTGTTATAATTGCCTATTTTTCAGAAGACTTCTACCTGTTGCCGCTTTGCTTTACTATCTTTACATCACATCTATGGGCGCAAAAAAATAGCTATCTTAGCACTACTATAATACATAGTTACTAAAGATAGCTATCGTTAATCCACTATTTAATTAATTCTCGCTTTAAGTGTTTAACTTCTGGTAAAATCAATTCTTTCATGGCTAGTGTAACAGCCCCTACTGATCCCGGAATAGCAAATAAAATCGTATGATCTTTTACCCCGCCAATAGCACGAGATGCCAATGCTTTCGTTCCAATATCATCACGGTAGCTTAAAAAACGAAATAACTCGCCAAACCCTGGAATTTCTTTATCCAATAAGGGTTGCACTGCTTCGATGGATACATCACGTTTGGCAATACCAGTGCCTCCAGTGCTAATAATAATATCTGCACCACTAACATTACTCACATAAGTCCAAGCTCGTACAGCATTATTTGTGGAAGTATCAAAAACTAGAACTTCTTCATCATAATTGCCAGTGAAAGCCTGATGAATGGCTCCTTGAATCTCATCAATTGTATCTGTCACAATTTGACGAGATACCACCTCAAATCCAGCCTCGCGAGCTAATTCTTCAACTCGGGCCCCACCTTTATCTGTCTCTTTTGTTCTTGTATCAGACACTGTAATCACCGCTACTGTTAGGGGGCGGTCTGTAAATTCCATCATTGCCATATGTATGGTCCTTTCTTTGTAGTACATGCTATTTAATATAAAATCATCAGCCAGTCTATTACTCTTAATAGGCTGGAACCAACATACTAGAAAACGTTTCTCAGATAGCTTCTAATACAGTATAGTAACTAATTATGTGCCATCTTTCAAAGTTTTAATACTCCAACTAGTACCTATATGTATAGTAGCATATCTCCTATCGTAACTCCATAAGAAATGTTAAAGACCAAAAAATTCTTTTACTTCTTTTAACTGACCTTTTGTACAGGACACATATAGTTCGTCTCCACACTGTAATACTGTTGTGGCCACTGGTACAATCGGTTGTCCTCCTCGATCAATGCTGACAATCATAGATCCTCTTGGCATATCAATATCTTTCAGCATCGTTTCTACATAGGGGCAAACGACTGATAGACGAGTTTGGAAAAATGTTTGCTCTTCTTCTGCTCCTACAATGCCTTGGCTCATACGAAGTAATAAATTATCATAAATTGGTAATTCTTTCATAAATTCAGCCGTTAAATAAGCAATAATGGCTACAGTACCTACTTGGTAAATACTGTGAAAGCTATTTGTCATTTCTAGTACCAATAATATAGCTAACAATGGAGTTCGCATAGAGGCTGCTAACATACCTGCCATACCACAAATGATAAAACTACTTCCAAAGGCATTCGGTAGCATGTGTAATTCTACTAATATACTATGCATCAATGCCCCCACTGCTGATCCAATTACAACCATCGGTAGAAATATACCACCTTGTGCACCATTACCATAACAAATAGAAGTTAACACAATTTTACCTATCACAATGTATAGCAATACTTGTAATGTCTGTTGATGAGCAACCATCATGGTCACTACATCATTACCACCACCTAGCAGCATTTGTGAATCTATGCCCAATAGAGTTACCCCAAGAAATGTTAAAGAAATTTTCCACCCTCTAGATATGGGTAGTCTATCGTATATTCCCTTCACTCCTACAATCATACGATTGAAAATAACTCCAAAGCATCCCACAGCAACTCCTAATATGAAAAGTGTTGTGAAATACTCAATAGGAATACTTTCCATAACAGAAAATCCCAATGACGGTGTTAATCCAAATACTAAAGATGTAATTAAGTTAGATGATATGGTAGCAGAAAATGTAGGAATCACAAGCTTAGGATAAAAACTTTTATGCACTTCTTCAAATACAAAGATAGCTCCTGATACTGGTGCACTAAAAGCCGCTGTCAAACCTGCTGCCGCCCCTGCAGATGTTAAAATTCGCTCCTCACGTAACGAGCTACCAAACCAATTCGACAAGAGTTTTCCTGTAGCTCCACCCAATTGCACAGAAGGCCCTTCGCGCCCAACAGAAAATCCTACGATACCTGTAAAAGCACCACCAAAAAATTTAGATACCAACGTAGGAAAAGGATTCATATTAAAAATCCCCTTCATTTCTCCTTCAATTTGAGGTATTCCTGAACCTCCAGACAAGGGTGCCCACTTGAGTAATAAGTGACAACCCCAGCCAAGAACCATCATAATCATCGCCCAAATCACGATTTGTTCCATCGTTGCCGTCGCCATAAATTCGTGGCGATATTCATTGCCCCAGTGAATGATATATCTGAAAGCGGAACCAATTATGCCGGCTGCAATTCCTATGACTATACCTTTTACAATTAATAGGAGAAATTCCTCACGATCAAAGGTATTAAAAAATTCTATTTTAGGTTTTTTGAAAATATTATTACGTGTAGTATGTATCATATTATCACCTTAGTTACCTTAATAATAGATATAGTATACAAGGTTACGATTGATTTGTCATTATGTAAAATTATCTTCATTATTTCACATATGTTGTTCTATATTGGCTGGAAAGGGCTTGCCTCGTACATCATCATTTGCTACTTCCTATGTGTTCCTGGCTGTGGATTTTGTGCGCCCTTCGGGCTTCAAAATCTTACGCTACGAACTAAGCGATGCTCTATGATTTATGCGTCGCTTCTTTTTTTTATCTTTTTATATTTTCCTTTTCCTGCTTTGTTCCTGGCTGTGGGTTTTATTCGCCCTTCGGGCTTTAAAACCTTACGCCAGGAACTAAGCGATGCTCTATGATTTATGCGTCGCTTTGCTCCTTTAAATCATGAGCCCTGCTTATCCCAGGCCTTATTAGGTATACCATAGTTGCTACTTGATCAATCTGGCTGGAAACGGCTCTCCTCGTACATCATCATTTGCAACTTCCTATGTGTTCCTGACTGTGGATTTTGTGCGCCCTTCGGGCTTCAAAATCTTACGCCAGGAACTCCCCGATTCACACACTTTCATGCGTCGCTATGCTCCTATGAAAGTGGTTCACTGGGGATCCCAGGCCTATGGTATTCTTCCATAGATATTACTTGAGTCATGTTGGCTGGAAACGGCCAGACCAAAATAATATATTGAATAAGAAAATAAAAAAGACGCCTTTCGGCGTCTTCTTTATTTTCTTAATCAGCAACTTCCTATCCTCCCAGGCCGTTTCCAGCCAAGTACTTTCGGCGTTTACGAGCTTAACTACTGTGTT